>CAYVSH010000076.1:0-14440 GCA_964453625.1 uncultured Chitinophaga sp. | reverse complement strand
TCCTTCCGAGATCAAAGAATATTTTCAAAAATTTCATTTGACTTCAAGATCTCCTATAGATTTAACGAATGTTCCAAAGCCAACAATAGCACCACTTTCTACAAAGGGTGGAGAAGCTGGTTTGCATAATATGTTATGGATGAGTTTTGGGTACGCTGTACAGGTGAGTCCATTGCATACACTTACATTATATAATGCAGTTGCCAACAATGGCAGAATGATGAAACCTTATCTCGTTAATAATATACAGAGCAACGGTATCATTACTAAACAAATTCAGCCGGAAGTAATTGACGAAAAAATTTGCAAACCCGAAGTGATTGCTGCTGCCAGATCTGCAATGGAACAAACAGTCACTGATGGCACAGCTACAAAAGCATTTAAGGGAGTTCCGTTTGCAATAGCAGGTAAAACAGGAACATCACATGTGGCAGATGGCCCGATCAAGTACAGTCATGGAGTTTACCAGGCAACATTCGTTGGTTACTTCCCGGCAGATAAGCCTCAGTTTACCTGCATAGTTCTGATCAGAACAAAACCGCATGCTTCATCACATTATGGAGGTACGGTAGCAGCACCTGTTTTCAGAGAGATAGCAACAAAGCTGTATGCAATGTATGTTGAGAAAAAAGATCCATCTCAATATGCTGCCAAAAAAGACAGTGCCGGATTTTATTATGCAGGTAATGCTAATGATATAAAGAATGTGTACAAGTCAATGAACATGCATTATGCAGATTCGGTGGCACAAAATAATTGGGCTACAGTATATGCAAGAAATAACCAGCCTGTTGTAAAAGCTACAACAGTGCGTCAGCATGTAATGCCGAATGTAAGAGGTATGGGATTGAAAGATGCTGTTAACCTGCTGGAAAATATGGGATTGAAAGTAGCTATAATAGGAAAAGGAAAGATTACAATGCAATCCATTGCTCCGGGAACGGCTTTGGCAAAGGGAATAACAGTGATACTGGAGCTAAGTTGAAAATATAAATATTGACTGTGTTATTGAGCGATGTATTATATAAGGTGAATTTAAGATTAGTAGATGGCAATACATCGGTTGAAGTAAATGATCTGCAGATTGATTCGAGAAGGGTAAGGCAAGGAGGAGTATTCATAGCAGTAAAAGGGGGCACAGCAGACGGTCATCAGTTCATTGAGAAGGCAATTGGGAATGGAGCAAAAGTAGTTGTATGTGAGGATTTACCTGCTGCGAGAAATGAAGCGATCACTTATGTGCAGGTCGAGAACAGTGCAGTAGCAACTGCATTGATGGCGAATAATTTTTATGGGAAGCCATCAGAAAAAGTAAAACTGGTTGGTGTGACGGGTACAAACGGGAAAACGACAATTGCGACATTATTATATAAGCTCTTTACAAGATTGGGATATAAATGTGGATTGCTAAGCACTGTGGAAAACCAGATCGGTGAAACAGTAGTGCCGGCCACACATACCACACCGGATGCCATTAGCTTAAATCACTTATTAAGCCAGATGGTAGATGCAGGATGTACTCATGTATTCATGGAAACAAGTTCACATGCAGTACACCAGCACAGAACAACCGGTTTGGAATATACAGGCGGCATTTTCAGCAATATCACTCATGATCACCTGGATTATCATAAAACTTTTGATGAATATATCCGGGTAAAGAAATCATTCTTTGATTCTTTGTCATCTTCAGCATTTGCTATCAGCAATGCAGATGATAAAAGAGGAACAGTAATGCTGCAGAATACAGATGCAAAGAAGTATTACTACAGTTTGAAAACGGTAGCTGATTTCAAAGGAAGGATTTTAGATAATAGTCTGAGTGGTTTGATGATGACAGTAAATGATGTGGAAGTGCATTTCAGATTGATCGGAGAATTCAATGCATACAATCTGCTGGCAGTATATGGTGCTGCTGTTTGCCTGGGTGAAAATAAACAGGAAGTGCTGACTGCATTAAGTATGCTGACAGGTGCAGAAGGAAGGTTTGATTATTCAGTTTCGCCAAAGGAAAAAGTGATAGCGATAGTGGATTATGCACATACACCCGATGCTCTGCTGAATGTGCTGGCAACGATAAAGAAATTGAAAAAGGGATTTGAACAGGTGATAACAGTAGTAGGATGTGGCGGTGACAGGGACAGAACAAAGAGACCGGTGATGGCAGAAGCAGCTTGTGAGCATAGTGACAGGGTGATTTTTACAAGTGACAATCCAAGAAGTGAAGATCCGGCACAGATAATAAAAGATATGGAAGATGGACTGCCGGTATCACATAAAAGAAAATATATCTCAATTGTAGACAGGAAGGAAGCGATAAAAACGGCGATCAGTTTAGCAAAACCAGAAGACATCATTCTGATAGCCGGAAAGGGACATGAGAAGTACCAGGAAATAAAAGGAGTGAGAAATCACTTTGATGATAAAGAGATAGTGAAAGAGATGTTCGAAGTTTTAGATAAATAAAGAAGAAACCAATAACCAAAAATGCTGTATCACTTTTTTCAGTGGTTAAATAGTGAAGGGATAAATTTCCCGGGAAGCAGGCTCTTTGACTTTATCACTTTCCGGGTGTTGGTGGCAGTGTTGTTGTCTTTGTTTATTACCACTTTCTATGGAAAGAAATTAATTAAGTTCTTACAAAAAAAACAGATCAGCGAGAGTATCCGTGAAGAGGGATTGGCGGGTGAAGAAAGTAAAAGAGGTACACCAACGATGGGAGGGATCATTATCATCCTTGCCATTATTATACCAACTCTGTTGCTGGCTGACCTGACAAAAGTGTATGTGCAGTTGATGGTGATCAGTACGATCTGGTTAGGAATAATTGGATTTATTGATGATTACCTGAAACTAAGAGGAAAAAGACTGGCTTTGCAAAAAGGCCAGGAGTATAAAAAAAGCGGAACTGATGGATTGGCAGGCTGGTTTAAAATTTTAGGACAGGTGGGATTGGGAATTACAGTAGGAGCAACACTTTACTTTAATAGTGAAGTGAAGATATGGAGAGAGTATGTAGGAAAAGTGCCACCGACTGATTCAACAGTTTTTTCAAGAGAAGTAAGTGGTAAGACAAAATATTTTGTTGAAGCAAATAACCAAACGATAACTACGATCCCTTTTGTAAAAAATCATGAGTTCAATTACTCAAAATTATTACCGGCATCGTGGAGAAGTTATACATGGGCTCTTTACATATTGATTGTGATTTTTATTATCACAGCTGTTTCAAATGGTTCTAACCTTACAGATGGGTTGGATGGATTGGCGACAGGTACTTCCGCCATAATAGGTGTGTTGCTTGGCATATTCGCTTATGCTAGTGGTAACCTGGTATTTGCTGATTATCTCAATATCATGTATATACCTAACCTGGGTGAGCTATCCATTTTTATTGCTGCGATGATCGGTGCTTGTATAGGATTTCTTTGGTACAATTCATTCCCGGCTCAGATTTTCATGGGTGACACCGGCAGTTTGACATTGGGAGGAATTATTGCATCGCTGGCTATTATCGTTCATAAAGAATTGCTGATACCGATTTTCTGTGGTGTGTTCTTCGTGGAAACAATCAGTGTGATGTTGCAGGTGGGATATTTCAAATACACAAGAAAGAAGTATGGAATTGGAAAAAGATTGTTTTTGAAAGCACCGCTTCACCATCACTACCAGGTAAAAGGCTATCATGAAGTAAAGATTGTAACAAGGTTCTGGATCGTAACAGTGCTGCTGGTGGTGTTGAGCATTGCAACATTGAAAATGAGATAAGGCTTTTTTTAAAATAATTATTGAAAAACCAAAACAAACAGCCCGAAGAAAACTAAAGGTCTGATTTAAACGAATTGTGGTGCAGTTGTATTTGAATCCAATGCTTATGAAGAATCATGTTCCGTACATGGAGGTAGAACATGATTAAAAGGTTTGTCATATTGGGAGGTGGTGAAAGTGGTGTGGGTGCCGCACTGCTTGCGAAGCAACAGGGATATGATGTATTCCTTTCAGATGGAAGTTCTTTGAAAAATGAGTATCGTAACGAGTTGACAAACGCCGGAATTGATTTCGAAGAAGGCAAACATTCTGTTGATAAGATTCTGAATGCTGATGAAGTGATGAAAAGTCCTGGTATTCCTGAAAAGGCAGAAATAGTGAAACAAATACGGAAGAAAGGAATACAAGTGATAAGTGAGATAGAACTGGCTTATCGTTTCAAAGGAGATAGCAAGATCATCGCTATCACCGGAAGTAATGGTAAAACCACAACTACAGCTCTCACATATCACATTTGTCACCACGCAGGAATGGATGCAGCACTGGTAGGAAACATTGGCGATTCTTTCGCCAGACGAATTGCAGAGAAGCCGGCAGCATTATACGTAGTGGAAGTCAGCAGTTTTCAGTTGGATGATATAATCACATTCAGGCCAGACATAGCTATACTGACAAACATTACAGAAGACCATCTTGACCGTTACGATTACAAGTTTGAGAATTATATAAAAAGTAAGTTTCGAATAACAATGAATCAGCAGCCAACAGATCACTTTATATATTGCTGCGATGATGAAGTAACTATGAAATATTTAAACCAATTCAGTATTCAATCAAACCAACTGCCAATCAGTATGAAAAAAGAATTGCCAAATGGCGCATTTATTAAAGACGGGGACATGTATGTAAGAACAGGACAGGATTTTGCAACGATGAGTGTTTTTGATTTTGCATTAAAAGGAAAGCATAATCAATACAATACAATGGCAGCATGTGTGGCAGCCACTACACTTGACATACGGAAAGAAAAGATCCGTGATGCAGTGCAGAATTTTCAAAGCCTTGAACACCGCATGGAGCATGTGGCAACCGTTCGTGGTGTTGAGTTTATTAACGACAGTAAAGCAACCAATGTAAACTCTACCTGGTATGCTTTAGAAAGTATGACTAAACCAACTATTCTCATTTTAGGAGGAGTAGATAAGGGAAATGATTATTCTCTGATTGATGAGCTGGTAAATGAAAAAGTAAAAGCAATTATTTGCCTTGGTACAGATAACAGGAAGATACATGAAGCTTTTGGAAATAAAGTGAGTACGATCGTAAACACATCAACAGCTGCAGAAGCTGTACATGCAGCTTTCCATTTTGCAGATAAAGGTGATGTTGTTTTGTTAAGCCCGGCCTGTGCAAGTTTCGATCTGTTCAAGAATTATGAAGATAGGGGTAACCAGTTTAAACAAGAAGTAAAGAATTTGTAAGACAATGGACGCAGCAAAAGAAATACGGTTCGGCGGATTGAAGAATACATTCAATACCAATAATCTTATCAACAAGACAAAAGGCGATAAGGTAATCTGGGCATTGGTTGTATTGCTTACGCTGGTTTCTTTGCTGGCTGTATATAGTGCTACTGGTTCATTGGCGTATAAGAATTACAAAGGCAACACAGAGATATATCTTTTTAAACAGATAGCTTTTATACTGGTTGGTATAATGGTCATCTATTTTGCTCACCTTGTTAATTATACCTTCTATTCAAGGGTAGCAAAGATTGCTTTCGTTATTTCATTGGTATTATTATTCTACACATTGTTCTTTGGGGTAAGAATGAATGAAGGTAGCCGGTGGATACGTTTACCATTGATTAATATGACGATGCAGACATCTGACTTTGCTAAGCTGGCTCTCTTTATGTATATCGCCAGGTTGCTAAGTAAAAAGCAGGATGTAATTAAGGATTTCAAAAAAGGTTTTATTCCTGTCATAACTCCTGTGGCATTGACTTGTATCCTTATTGCACCAGCCAATTTATCTACTGCCTTATTATTAGGTGCAAGCTGCTTATTATTATTATTCATAGGAAGGGTAAATACAAAGCATATTTTAATAACAATTGGAATTGCATTGATTCCGATCTTGTTTCTTATTTCTGCTGCTGTAATGCGGCATGGAAATACAAAGAATGATGAAGTAGTTGCTCCAGTAAAGAAAACATCTTCCACTTTGTTTGGCCGTGTGGATACATGGATAGGACGGATGGAAAGCTTTATCTATGGAAGTAAAGATGTAGATAATGATGCGTACCAGGTCAACCAGGCAAAGATTGCTATTTCAAATGGCGGAGTATTTGGTGTTGGTCCGGGAAACAGTACAACAAGAGATTATTTACCTCAGGCATACAATGATTTTATCTATGCAATTATCATTGAAGAATATGGATTGATTGGCGGTGCATTCATCATGTTCATCTACCTGGTGTTTCTGTACAGGTGTATAAGAATATTTAAACGATGCCCTTTTGCCTTTGGTGCTTTTTTGGCATTAGGGTTAAGTTTTACTTTGGCCATACAAGCAGTAGCGAATATGGCAGTAACGGTCAATTTATTTCCGGTAACAGGTGTTACGCTACCGTTGGTAAGTATGGGTGGAACAAGTTTCATATTCACTTGCCTGGCAATTGGTATCATATTAAGTGTGGCAAGAAACGTAGAACAGTTAGAAGGTAAGCCGACAGCGGAATTTGAAAAATAGGTTGTAATGAGTAAGAGAGTGATAATAGCAGGTGGTGGAACCGGAGGACATATTTTTCCGGCCATAGCAATTGCTAATGCGCTGAAGAAGATCGATGAAATGATTGAACTACTTTTTGTAGGGGCAAATGGAAGAATGGAAATGGAGAAAGTGCCACAGGCCGGATATAAGATAGAAGGATTGGATATAGCAGGTTTCAACAGAAGTTCTTTGATAAAAAATGTCGGTTTGCCATTTAAACTGGCAAAAAGTTTTTTACAGGCTCGTTCCATTGTAAAAAGATTTAAACCAGACGCAGTGATTGGCGTTGGCGGGTATTCAAGTTTTCCTGTTTTGAAAGTAGCACAGGTAAAAGGGATCCCAACTTTTATACATGAATCAAACTCATTTGCCGGTAAGTCAAATATGATGCTTGGTAAAAAAGCAACAAAGGTTTTTACTGGCACTGATGGAATGGAAAAATTTTTTCCAAAGGAAAAAATAATGATAACTGGAAATCCTGTAAGAAAATCAATTACCGATGCATCGGTTTCAAGAAGTGAAGGAATAAGGTTTTTCTCGTTAGACCAATCAAAAGTAACGGTGCTGGTCGTTGGTGGAAGCCTTGGCGCAAAATCCATAAATGCGGCAATTGATAAAGGTTTAGATGAATTACTGGATGCAGGATTGCAGGTAATTTGGCAAACTGGAAAACCCTATGCTGAAACAGCAAAACATAGAGCCAAAGACAAGCAGGGAGTTTGGGTAAACGATTTCATCACCCAGATGGAGTTTGCTTATGCTGCAGCCGACATAGTAGTAGCAAGAGCAGGTGCAATGACGGTAGCTGAGTTATGTGTCGCAAAAAAGCCGGTGTTGTTTGTTCCTTATCCGTTTGCGGCAGAAGATCACCAAACGGTGAATGCAATGACACTGATAAAAAAGAATGCCGCATTGATGGTAAGAGATTCTGAAGCAATGCAAAAGCTGGTGTTTATGACGATCGAACTGGCAAAAGATAAAGGCAAGCAGGAAGAATTGAAGAATAATATTTCAAAGCTTGCAATCAATGATGCTGATATGAAAATAGCTGAAGAAATTTTAAAACTGATTTGAGTCACCTTGAGCACAACTATAAATACTGTCCTTATGAATACCCCCTTTAAGGGGATTGACAAACTGAATGAAGTGTATTTTATCGGGATCGGCGGAATCGGGATGAGTGCAATCGCCAGGTTCTTTCATGCTGGCGGAGTGAAAGTGAGTGGTTACGATAAAACACCAACCGTACTGACAAAAGAATTGGAAGCAAGTGGCATTGCTGTTCATTACACAGCTAATGTTGAATTGATTCCAAAAAAAGTTGACCTGGTTGTTTATACACCGGCCATCCCTGCAGAACAGGAAGAGCTGGTGTACTATAGGGAAAACGGTTACAAAGTGGTAAAGAGAAGTGATGTGTTACAGATCATAACAGAGAGTTCTTTTAATATATGTATAGCAGGCACTCATGGTAAAACAACTATTACAACAATGATCGGTCACCTGCTTAGGGATAGCGGTTTTGGTTGCAATGCTTTTCTTGGAGGTATTGCGGCAAATTATGGAACCAATTTCTGGAGCAGTGAAAAGAATGTGTGTGTGATTGAAGCTGATGAATACGACAGAAGTTTTTTGAAATTAAGTCCTGATCTGGCCATCATCACAGCCATGGATGCCGACCACCTGGATATATACGGAACGGCAACAGCCATGGAAGATGCTTTTATTGATTTCAGTAAAAGAGTGAGGCCCGGCGGATTAGTGGTAAAGCAGTTTGGATTGAAAAGGGGAAAAGAGTTGGTGGCTGATAATATGCTTACATACAGCCTGCAGAATGAAAGTGCTGATGTGTATGCTGCCAATATAAGGATGATGAATGGCAGTTATGAGTTTGATGTGATGATGAAAGATAATGTGCTTGAGAATGTGAGATTGAATATGGGCGGAATGCATAATGTAGAAAATGCTGTTGCAGCCATTGCAGTAGCCAGTTCTTTGGAAATAGAGAATGAAAAGATCAGAGCAGCGGTAGAAAATTTTAAAGGGGTGAAGAGGCGGTTTGAATATGTTATCAAAAATGACAGGCTGGTTTTTATTGACGACTATGCCCATCACCCGGAAGAGCTAAGGGCTTTGATCAATGGAGCAAAGACATTATTCAGGCAAAAAAAATGTACAGTGATATTTCAACCACACCTGTACTCCAGAACAAGAGACCTGGCAGATGGCTTTGCAGAAGTATTAGACGAGGCAGATGAAGTGATATTATTACCGATCTACCCTGCAAGAGAATTGCCGGTAGAAGGAGTGAGCAGCGAAATGATCAAGGAGAAAATGAATAGTGAAAGAAAAAAGGTTTTGACAAGTGAAGAACTGATGAGCTGGATAAAAAATGATTTTAGTAAAACATTGAATAAAGAGTTTGGAGAAATATTGATAACAGCAGGCGCAGGAGATATCGATATGCTGGTAGAACCAATAAATAATGAATTAAAAGGTTTGTAAAAGAGTGAACGCAAAAACAACGATAAGAAAAGTATTATTCATTGCTATATGGCTTTGCATAGGCGGAGGTATGGTGTCACTGCTGCTGGCAGCCATCACAAAAAAGAACAATGGTATTTGTGAAGACTATACCATTACTATCGAAGGGGCGAAGAATAATCTGTTCATCGATAATAAGGATGTTGAGCAGCTATTGTTCAAGGCTACCAACGGTCCTTTAAAAGGTGATCCAATTGCTTCATTTAATCTGTATGAGTTGGAGCAAACATTAGAAAAGAACACATGGATAGATGAAGCGGATATGTATTTTGATAACAAAGATGTGCTGCATGTTACAATAATGGAGAAGGAGCCAATAGCCAGGATTTTTACAACAGACGGGAATACGTTTTATATAAATGATAACGGCAAAAAAATGCCCTTGTCAGAAAAGATGAGTGCAAGAGTGCCGGTATTTACAGGTTATGCTGATAAAAAGAAAATGAACAAAGCCGATAGTTTATTCCTGAAGCAGGTAACAAATGTGGCATCCTTTATTAACAAAGATCCTTTTTGGATGTCGCAGGTGGCACAGATAGAAATTACTGATGACAAAAATTTTGAAATGGTTCCTTTAGTTGGCAACCATTTGGTGAAGTTGGGTAACGGTGAGAACATTGAAAAGAAATTTAACCGCCTGATGGTGTTTTATAAGCAGGTACTTAGCAAGACAGGTTTCGACAAGTATAAAGTAATTGATGTGCAGTATAAAGGTCAGGTGGTTGTATCAAAATATGCAGGCGAAGCAAAAGTTGACTCGATTCAGTTGCGTAAGAATGTAGAGAAACTTTTGCGTCAGTCAGAAGAAGCAGAAAAAGATGTAACGCCAAAAGTAATGCCCGCCATCATTAAGCTGGAGAAAGATTCAACATTGAGCAACGATCCTGCTTTGGAAGACCTGAAGATTACAAACCCTAAGAGCTATAGCAATCCCAACCCTTTGAAATCTTCTTTAAAAAATGAAGATGAAACAAAAGCAGATAAGGCAAAACCGGAAACAAAAAAAGAAGATAAACCAAAACCGGAAGAGAGAAAACCCAAAGCGGTGATGCCGCCAAAGGTTCCGGCAGAAGAGAACCAGGAAAATAATTAAACGATCTCGATAAAAAACAACAACAACTAAAAACAACAATTATGAACAACGAACAACCCATTATTGTAGGCTTGGACATAGGGACAACCAAGATCGCAGTAATTGCCGGAAGAAAAAATGAATACGGCAAGCTGGAGATCCTTGGGTTTGGAAAAGCCAACTCCAACGGTGTGAAGCACGGACAAGTGCTGAACATTGATGAAACCATCAAAGCCATCAGAAGTGCTTTGGAAAATTGCTTTGCCTCTAATCCAAACCTGGATGTAAATGAAGTGTATGTCGGCATAGCCGGGCATCACATCAAAAGTTTACAAACAAGAGGTGATATTGTAAGGCAGAAGACAGACGAAGAGATCACTCAAAAAGAAATCGATCAGCTGATAGACGATCAGTACAAAACATATATCCCTGCGGGAGATCAGATCATAGATGTGATACCACAGGAGTTCACTGTAGATAATTTTCAAAACATACCTAACCCGATCGGGTATGGCGGTGTAAAGATTGGCGCCAACTTTCACATCATCACTGGCGATAAGAATGCCATCAAGAATATCAACCGCAGTGTGGAGAAAGCAGGGTTGTACACAAAGGATTTGGTGTTACAACCATTAGCATCTTCTTCTGCAGTAATGGGTCAAGAAGATCTGGAAGCTGGTGTAGCCATCGTTGACATTGGTGGTGGTACTACCGACCTTGCCGTATTCTACGAAGGAATTTTAAAACATACTGCCGTTATTCCATTCGCTGGTGAGAATATCACCAATGATATTAAAACAGGTTTGGGTGTTTTGAAAACACAGGCCGAGCAAATGAAAGTTCAATTTGGTTCTGCATTGGCGAATGAAGCAAAATCAAATGCCTATATCACCATTCCGGGATTAAGGGGAATGCCCGCCAAAGAAATAAGTGTAAAGAATCTTGCCAACATCATCCAGGCAAGAATGAGTGAGATCATGGACTTTGTTACATACCATTTAAAGCAGGTTGGATTAGAAAATAGAATGTTGAATGGTGGCATCATCTTAACTGGTGGTGGTTCACAATTAAAACATCTGATCCAATTAACAGAATATGTAACTGGCTTGCCTGCAAGAATTGGTTTCCCCAATGAGCATTTGGCTGGTGGTCATATTGAAGAATTAGCAAAGCCTACTTACTCTACTTGTATCGGTCTTATCCTGAAAGGATATGATGATTTTGAACATAACCGTAAAATGTTTGATAAGGAATACAAGAAAGTGGATGTGCCGGCTAACCTGAAGAACAACGGAACAGAAGAAGTAGCAGTAGAAACAGAAGAAGAAGTGAATGAAAAAGAAATGGCAAGAAGAAAGAACCTCACTGGTTTCTGGGGCAAATTCAAAGACAGGATCATTGACTTGTTCAAAGAAGAAGAAGATAAACACCTTTAATAAAAATCCTAAATTCTAAATGTTGAATTAAAACCAATATGCTTTCCATTCATCATTCAACATTTAAAATTTAATAAAAACTAAACTATGATACATTTCGATCTGCCTAAAGAGAAATCATCCATACTAAAAGTAATCGGAGTTGGTGGCGGCGGTGGCAATGCTGTCAACTTCATGCATAGCCAGGAAATTGACGGCGTCAACTTTATAATTTGCAATACAGATTCGCAGGCTTTGGCCAATAGTAATATACCAAACAGGGTGCAGCTTGGGCCGCATCTTACCCAAGGTCTGGGTGCTGGAGCCAACCCGGAGATTGGTCGCCAGGCTACTGAAGAATCATTAGAAGAAATAAAAAGAATATTGGAAGTAAATACCAAAATGGCTTTTATCACAGCCGGTATGGGTGGTGGCACTGGTACAGGTGGTGCACCCATCATTGCAAAAATTTGTAAAGATCTTGGCATCCTCACCGTTGGTATCGTTACCACTCCCTTTGCTTATGAAGGAAAGAAACGTCAACTACAGGCAGAGGAAGGAATAAAAACACTAAAGGGATATGTAGATACATTACTTGTGATCAGCAATGATAAACTGCGTCATCAGTTTGGTAATTTAAAAATGCGGGAAGCATTTGAAAAAGCAGATAATGTTCTCGCAACAGCGGCCAAATGTATCACCGATGTTATCAACAGTACTGGTCAGATCAATGTTGACTTTGCTGATGTATGCACTGTAATGCGTAACGGTGGTGTGGCCATACTGGGTAATGCAGAAGCAGCAGGAGAGAATAGGGCACAGCGGGCCATTGAAGAAGCATTGAATTCTCCGTTGCTCAATGATAATGATATACAAGGAGCCAAGTGGATTCTTATCAATATCAACTCAGCTCCTGGTGAACATGAGTTCACTATGGATGAAGTAGAGATCATTCAGAATTATTTACTTGGTCATGCAGGAGAGAATACAGATGTTATTCTCGGAATGGGTTATGATAGCACATTGGAAGACCGTATCGGCATTACATTAATAGCTACCGGCTTCGAACACAAAGATCCATTTGCAAAAGCAAAACCAAAGAAAGAAGAACCAAAGCCAGAAGAAAAGATTGTAATGGTATTGGCAAAACCAGCTGAGCCAAAAGCACCACCGGTAATAAAACTGGGATTAAGTGATGCGGCCCTCGAAAGAGAAATGGAAATAATGGAGGAAGAAGCAAAAGCAGAGATTGAATCAGAGAAGGAGATGACTTCCTCAGTGCCAGAAGAAAGATCACTGGAATACCTGATGCCAAAACTGGTAGAAGAGTACCCGGTAATAGAAGCACCGGTCATTGATATCACCGACATCAAAGACACCGAAGAGCCGGAGATCATTCATTTGGAATTAAATACAGACGAAGAAATACTTAGTAATACTACTCATGAAAAGGATAGTGCAACTACTGTGGGCAAATTGTCAATTGCAGTAAATAACGAAAGTATAAATTCGTCACCGAACAAGCCATCCGTTCCCCAACAAGCAATAAAAGAAACTGACGCTGAGTTAATTCTCAGCAGGAAAGATAGTACTAGTACAACCCCGGTGTCTGCAGCATCGGGTGGTTATCTGGCCAGACCGTCCAATATCTACGCAGAATCAAAACCAGAGGTCAATACCTCAAAAACTTCTGCTGAGAAACCGGTCTCTTCACAAAAAGCTGCAAGCGAAGAAGAGGAAGAACTCCTCGATCTGCAAATGCAGCTGGTAGAACGGGATGACATTCCTGCGGCGGATATGCCGTTGGCCCATCAGGCTCAGACACCTTTGTTCCCCGAGGTTGAGGATTCTGCTCTGCAGGACGAAACCGAAGAACAAAAACGTAGGGCGGCCGAACGATTGCACAAGTTGCGCAACTTGTCTTTCAATGTTAACGCTGCTGACCCCAATAATGAGTTTGAAACCGTGCCGGCTTATATCCGCCGCAATATGGAATTGTACAACAACAATACCCAGGTTGAAAATTTCTACAGCAGCATCGAGGTCAAAAAAGACCACAACGATCAAACACAACTCAGCACCATCAATACATTCTTAGACGGCAATAAGCCGGATTAAACGCAGTTCGTTCCAATGAAGCCTTAGCTAAATGCTAATGTTTTTTAGTTGTTCCCTCCGGTTTCTACCGGAGGGTTTTTTGCTTAATCGGATCAGCATTTAAATTTTTATGATGACAATAAATCAAAAGTCATTTCCCGGCAGTAGCTTTATCGCTGTTTAAATAATTCAAGTCTTCAAAAATAAACTCCTATCTTCGCTGCCCACTCCACGTAGATGACACGGCATGTTGTAAGCCGGTGGTACTAATAAACTTTCGCTGATTCAGACTCTGCAACATCTTAGCCAGCCCACATTTTAATTTAATTCCATACAATGGCTTTTAAAAAGTTAGACATTATTGAACCTATCCTCAGGGCAGTAGCCGCAGAAGGATACACTATTCCAACACCCATTCAGCAACAGGCTATACCATTGGTATTGCAACGCAAAGACCTGCTTGGCTGTGCACAAACAGGCACAGGAAAAACAGCAGCCTTCGCCATTCCCATTCTACAGATACTGCATGGGCAAAAACCAATGGCACCCGGTATCAAAGTATTGATATTAACACCAACAAGAGAACTGGCCATTCAGATAGATGAAAGTTTTGCTGCGTATGGCCGCCATACCGGCATACGGCATACAGTAATATTTGGCGGGGTATCACAACTACATCATACCAATGCATTAAAAAAAGGTGTAGATTTATTAGTAGCTACTCCCGGTCGTTTGCTGGATTTGTTGCAACAAGGATTTATCCGTTTAG
>CAYVSH010000075.1:0-14634 GCA_964453625.1 uncultured Chitinophaga sp. | reverse complement strand
ACAAACTAAAATCTTCATTGATTGTGTTTTTAACTTTATTTGTCTTCCTGAGTGAAACGAAGGATAGTTGTTTATGCAACTAAGCAAAGATAAGTGCAGAAAAGTGAATGGACAAATCGTGTTATACTATAATTATAAACATGGAAAGAATTGAAAAATTAAAAGAGTTTTTAAAAGCCAGCCCAACAGACAGTTTTTTAAAACATGCTTTAGGCTTAGAATATATTAAGCTTGGAAATGATGAAGATGCCCGGAAACTTTTTGAAGAAATATTAAACAAAGAACCGGGGTATGTAGGAACTTATTATCACCTTGCTAAACTGTTAGAGCGGACAGATGAAACAGATAAAGCTATTGAAGTGTATGAAAAAGGGATGGAAGAAGCGAAAAAAGCAGGAGATGATCATGCATTTGGTGAATTAAGAGGTGCTTATGAGGAATTAACTTTTTAAGATGCCATTACTCAATAATTTTTTATTGCATATTAAGAGTAATAATCTTTTCTCGACAAAAGATAAACTGCTGCTTGCTGTAAGCGGCGGAGTGGATTCTGTTGTGTTATGCGAATTATGCAAACAAGCCGGATTTGATTTCTCTATTGCACATTGCAACTTTCAATTGAGAGGAGAGGAGAGTGAACGAGATGAACAATTTGTAAGTGGCTTGGGAAAAAAAATCAGCGTTGAAGTAATGGTAAAAAGGTTTGATACAGAAAAATATGCTGCAGAAAATAAACTCTCAACCCAGGAAGCTGCAAGAAATTTACGGTATCAGTGGTTTGAAGAATTAATTAACCAGTCAACTGATCAACCAATTAACCATCTCCTTACCGCTCATCATGCCGATGATAATGCAGAAACCATAATGATGAACTTTTTCAGGGGGACCGGGCTACACGGTCTTACCGGAATTCCTTCTAAGAACGGCTATATCAAAAGACCATTACTTATATTTAAAAAAGAAGAACTATTGGCTTTTGCGAAAGCGAATAATCTTGAATTTGCAGAAGATTCATCTAATCAATCCTCAAAATACACAAGGAATTTTTTCAGGAATGAACTTATTCCTGCCATCAGCAAAATTTATCCGCAGGTGAAAGACAATTTGCAGGATAATATTGGCAGGTTTAAAGAGATCGAAAAACTATATCAACTTTCGGTAGAAGGGCTAAAAAAGAAAATTTGTAAACAAAAAGGTAATGAAGTTTATATCCCTGTCAATAAATTAATGTCATTCAATAACCGGGCATTGATCTATGAAGTAATAAATCCTTTCAACTTCCATGAAAAGCAGGTGGAGGAAGTTATCAAACTGGCAGAAAGTGATTCAGGGAAATATATTTCGTCGCCTGATAATCAATTCCGGATTATTAAGCATAGAAAATGGTTTATTATCAGTCCAGTAACTGCTTTAGATTCAAAAAATATTGTGATTGAAAGTGATGATAAGCAAATCTTATTTGCACAAGGAACTCTTACCATAGAATCAACCTTAAACCTTAAACCTTCAACTTTAAACAATATTGCAACGCTTGATGCAAAAGAAATAAAATTCCCCTTGCTGCTGCGCAAATGGAAAGAAGGCGACTACTTTTATCCACTGGGAATGCGAAAGAAAAAAAAGGTTGCCCGTTTCCTAATCGATGCAAAGCTCTCAAAAACTGAAAAGGAAAACACCTGGGTGATTGAAAGCAATAAACGTATCTGTTGGATTGTTGGACAAAGGATTGATGACCGCTTTAAAATAACGGCAAATACAAAGCAGGTGCTGCAATTGAATTTTTCCCCGAAGTGATATTTATGGGCCTTGTGGATTAGTAACCTGACTTAAGAAATAATCAAGGATCCTTGGATCCATAGCCAATGTAAAAGCAACACCAAATGCCGCTCCCCACAAATGTGCATCATGGTTGATGTTGTCTCCTCCTTTTTTTGCCATATAAATAGAATACCAAACATACAGCACAGCATAAATAATAGCAGGAAGCGGAGGAAAAGTGAACCAGCTCCAGGGAGCAAAAAGAACATAAGCAAACACAACAGCGGAAACACCACCTGAAGCACCAAGGCTTCTGTAATGATAGTCATTCCTGTGCTTGATAAAAGAAGGAATGCCTGATACAATGATTGCTGCTAAATAAAAGATGAGAAAGCCAACTGGCCCGAGATAAGCATTATACAAACCTTCCATTCCTGTTCCAAAAAAATACAAAGTGAACATGTTGAAGAAAAGGTGCATATAATCTGCATGCAAAAAGCCAGAAGTGATGAAACGATACCATTGATGCTGCTTTGTAATGGCAGGAGGATAGAAGATCAGGTCATTCATTATTTTCTGGTTATTGAATCCGCCAAATGAAATAAGAACTGTGATGATAATAATGATCAATGTAATACCCAACTCCATAGTTATAATTTAATTCCGAAAGTAGATGTTATATTTTTACTTGTGATGATATTTTTCATTTTTCAGAATGGTGCAGGCTCTGTAAAGCTGTTCAGCAAGTATCAAACGTACCAGTTGATGTGGAAAAACAAGTTGGGATAAACTCCATTTGAAATTTGCCCTCTTTAATACATCATCATCAATTCCATATGCCCCGCCAATTAAAAAAACTATCCGCTTCGTACTTTCATTGGCTCTCGCCTGGATAAATTCTGCAAGGCCTTCTGAACTGAATTGTTTACCCCTTTCTTCCAACGCAACCAGGTAATCATCTTTTGTCAATTGCTGAAATATTGCTTCTCCTTCTTTTTTCTTCAGATCTGTTTCTGAAAGTGTGCTGCTATTTTTTGGTACAGGAATAATGTTCCATTCTACTTTAAAATATCTTGAGATGCGGCGGGTGAAATCTTCCACACCTTCTTTTACATATGTTTCATTGGCTTTGCCAATACTCCAGCATGAAATTTTCATTGGCTCAAATGTATGGCTGATTACAGGAATAAAAAAGCCGTCAGGCCAAAGGCGAGACGGCTTCACTGAAAATTCAATACTTATTTTAGTTCATAATCTTTTCTGAAAGACATAAGTGTACTGCGGTATAGAACATTAGAAGTGTCCAATGTTGCAGCTTTTGTATAGTACTTAAATGCTTCGGCCAGGAAATGTGCATCTTCCAGCATAAATCCAAGGCGATAGGCCTCTTCCGCTTTTGCTTCAAAAGCTGCTCCTTGTTTTTTGAGGCCAGTTTCTACCTGTAAATAATCTTCTTTAGAAACATAGTTTAGTACTTTGAAGTCCTCGTTATCTTCCCCTTTTACAGCTGCTGTCCAGAAATAAGTGTTACCGGGTTTCATTTTAGAAGTAAAATCAGTGATAGGTATCTTTAATTTAGAGACTACTTTGGTGAAAATCGGTGTACTTACATTATCGCTGCTGTATAATTTAAATTCAAAATCCTTTGCATCTGCATAAGATTTCCAGGATAATGGAAATTCTCCTTCTGAATAATTTACTGTATCCAGTCTTGGATCCACCCAAACATTATTGATACCACCACGGGATACGGCACCTACAGTATTCATATACGCTTTACGGTTGCTTCCCGGTGAACCGCTTGACTTGGTCATTTGTGCCCAAACATATTTTACATAATTGGAACTAACTGAATTGCTGCTTACCCGGCATGAATCATTGAACTGGCTTAATTTATAAGTACCGGCTTTGCTGAATGTAAACATAGCTGCCTCATTGCAGATAAGGGTAACTGCTGAACCTGCAGCCACTTTTACAGTTGCCTCATTATTCAATGCTTTACCAACTTTGGCTTTACTTTCTACTTTGTTTTCTATTACAGACACATTGCCTTTAAAACTGTACAGCATAAAATTGTTTTGTGCTGCCAACAGGCCCGAGATGGAACAGAAAAGGATAAGGAAGTGTAACTTTTTCATCTTGATGGTTTTTAGGTTTATTTTAGTTTAATGGTGGTGTGGTTTGAACACCGTTTTATAGTTGAACTTTTTATGCATCCAGACCGCCCATGCCTCGTAAAAATAAATAACGTCAACTGCCATTATAATTACTACCAGGCTAAGCTTCAAATCTACCTTCAGACGATACCGATCATATAAATAGATGCCTAACCATACAAAAAATATTGCTGAAAGCACCTGTGCGATCTTTGCTGCTAAATGGAACCAGATATGGCTTTCCAGGTAATAATGGATAAAAAAGGACATATGAAGCCAGCATATTACAATGGCTATCAATATATTCATCCACGAAGGTACTTTTTTTACATAATTTTTCTCCAATACCATTGAAATAATATTTGCATGAACCACAATCCCATGCATGTCTGGGTGGGATTTACCAGCATATTTATCATTCATGGGTGAGAATTTCTTGTCCTCGATGTCATTGATATTAGTGTTGATATAAGCAAGTAATGCAATTTTACCTTTGATCCAGGAGGAATCTACTCCATCCTTAAGCAGTGCTTCGCCTTCACAAACCCGGTATTGCTTAACATCAGCTGTGTACTTACGGGAATAATTGATGATCGTTTTTTTGTCAACCTTTTTTTCCAGTTTTTCATAGGCAGTTTTATCATAAGCCTTGACCAATGATGTTGAAAAAGAAGGAAGTATGATATTTTTGTCCTTTTCGTCTTTTTTAAATGGGAAATAGTTTCTTACCGTTTCCCTGTCATCATTTGGGAAGTTTACATAGCCAAACAGGGTATTATTGGTCAGGAAATAATTCTTTGTCGGGACAAGTTTACCAGTTGTATCTACATCGTATTTAACTGCCAGAACCAGGTTTTTATTGGCATCAATAACATTTTTAAGATACATGTCCGATAATGTATCTCTTGGCCCATCAAAGGTTACATCAAGGCCCATCACTTTTGGACTATAGGTAGCTGTTTTCTCGATCATCATAGCTATACCTTGCCTGTCGGAATCACCAATATTGATGATAACGATATTACTGTCAATAGGAGTGGTAGCAGCTTTACCTAGTTTAGAATAGCTTAGGTCGTTGAAGTCAAAATCCTTTAACCCAAGCTTAATGGGGTTCATTACCCCAAGATTCAAAGGAATTGATCCTAAAGCGAAAATGAAAATAAATACCCAGAGTGTTGCGAATAAAGTGTCTTTCTCAACAAGATATTTGGTTAATTGACGGTGAAATCTTTTTCTTACCTTTTTTTCGCTTTTGTGGTCATCCTGTGAATGGCTCATTAGAATCGGTGGTTTCTGTTTACAGTTTATAATAATTTTTTTGGCCTTTTGTTTTGCAACTTTTAAAAAGTCAAAACCAATCCTCAGTTCTGAAAATGTTAAGATACGCTTAAGCGGAATAAATAGGGCAGAAAAATGATATTCCCTTGTAAATCCGTAATTTAGTTGGTCGAATTTATGCGAAAAATTTTTTCCATAATCAATCTTATCCTTTTGTTTTTGCTTTTCACCACTAAGCAAAGCAATGCCCAGGCCCCGCCAACACCAAGAGATACTACCATTAAAGGCCCCCAGACCTTTGCCATGATCATGGGTATTTCAGAATATAAATATGTCCGGCCACTATCTTTTGCTGATAAGGATGCAGAAATGTTTGCCAATTTTTTAAAATCACCAGCCGGGGGAAGCCTAAAGGATGATAATATATATATCTTATTGAACGAAGAAGCAACCTTAGCTAATTTCTATGCAAAGGGATTTCAATGGTTAAAAGTTAAAAAACTGCAGGAAGGAGACAGGCTGTTTATTTATCTCTCCGGGCATGGAGATGCGATAAGCGAAGATGAATTTTTCTACCTGGCATACGACTGTAATCCCGCCGGGGATAAGAACAACTACCTTGTAAGTGGTGCCATTCAAATGCTGAATGTGAAGATCAAAATTCAAAAGGAAGCTGCTAAAGGTGTAGAGGTGTTTTTAATAATGGATGCCTGCAGAACAGGTGAATTACCGGGTGGAACTGAAGGGCAGAGCTTTTTTAATGAAGCCATTTCTCAAAAACAAGCCGGTGAAATAATCATGCTAGCTTCCCAGGCAGGGCAGGAATCGCTTGAAGATCGAACCATCGGTAACGGTCATGGACTGTTTACTTATTTCCTTGTTGATGGTTTAAATGGATTGGCAGATACAGAAGGAAATGCTGATAATAAAGTAACAGTAGAAGAGATACAAAAATATGTACAAAAGAATGTACCCAGTATCGCACAAGAGAAATTTAAAAGAAAACAGATCCCTTATTTCTGTTGTTCTGAAAACAGTAGTAAAGTTGTCAGTATTGTTGACCCTGTTTATTTAAAAAAATGGCAGGATCTGAAACTTCAGCATGCCGGAGGTGGAAATTCGTTTAACGGTTTAAATAAGAAAGTAAGAAGGTTCACATTGGCTGACACACTTTTGCTTGAATCATATAACCTGTTTAATGCCGCTGTAAGAGAAAGCAGGCTTACCGGGAAAAACTCCGCCGAATATTATTATGATCTGATGGCTAAGAAATTTCCGGATAACTCTTACACAATAGATGCTCAGTCTACCCTTGCAGTAGAATTCATCAATTTTGCACAAAGCAAGATCAACCTGTATCTTGACTGTAAAGATCCTGCCTCAATACAAAAACTAAGGGCACAAATTGATGAAGAAGATAAAGCAGACGAGATCAGCTCAAGCCTCGACAGGATGGAAAAAGTATCCAGGCAAGAGTTCTATGAAGTAGGTAAAATGTTGGAGAGGGCAATCAGTTTTATCATGCCGGATGATCCTGACTTTGCCAAATCATTGGAAGGAAGAATGTACTTCTTTAAAGCAAGAGGATATTTCGGGGCCGGCAGAAGACAAGTTGATACTAAGCAGGCATTTCAATATGCCTATATAGCCAAGGATGCAGAAAAGAATGCAGCTTATGTAATGCATACTCTTTCATCACTTCACCTTGATAATAATAGGCTTGACAGTGCAATTTATTATGCCTATAAGGCCATATCAGCTGCACCTAAATGGCGGTATCCCTATGTTACCCTCGCATTTGCCTATAAAACTCTCAACAAATCTGACTCCGCTATAAAATATTATTACAAAGCCATTGAATTGAATCCGGAAAATGCAGATGCCTATGTTGACCTTGGGCATTATTATTATTCATTATCCAAAGGTGATTCAGCCATTGCCTATTATGAGAAAGCATTGCGGTTTGAGCCAGATAATCCTTATGCCAGTAATAATATTGGCTGGGTTAATTTCAGCCGGAAGAATTTTGATGTCGCCATAAACTACTTTAAAAAGAGCATTGCAGCCAATCCCACTTTTATAAATGCTTATAACGGCTTAAGTAAAACATTCTTTGAAACCAAACAATTCGACTCTGCAAGGATCTATTACGAAAAGGCATTTGCCAATTACAAGGATAAGTCTATTGTAAATGTTTATATCGGTAATTTCTATAAAGAATTAAAAGAACTGGATTCGGCTAAATTCTATTATCGTATGGCGGCTGGCCTCGATCCTAATTATGAAGAAGCCTTTAACCTGCTCGGTAAAACTAGTTTTGAATTGAAACAAATGGACTCGGCCAAGTATTATTACAGAAGAGCCCTTATCGCTAATCCATATTCTGCCTTTGCATTCATTAATCTTGGACTTGTTCATAAAGAACTTAAAAACCTCGATTCAACTTATTATTTCTTTCAGCAGGCTATAAGGATGGAACCTGGTAACCCATCCATTCTGAATAACCTCGGCGTTATTTATGGGCAGGATAAATTATACGATTCAGCAAAAAACTATTTTCAGAGAGCTTTGAAAGTAAGACCAGATTACAAACCTGCTTCTAATAACCTGATAAGGATTTTCCGCCAGTTGAATCAATTGGATTCAATTACCAATTTCATCAAAGGGTCCTCATTGATAGAAAAAACAAGTGCAGGATATTTTAATGAAATGGGAACCGTTTTCTTAGACCAGAAAAGATATGACTCTGCCCGAAAATATTACAGGTTTGCCATTAATGTAGAACCCCAAAACCCCCAGGCTTACAACAATATGGGGCTTGCCATGCAGGGATTGAAAAGATATGATTCGGCCCGGTTCTATATACGACAGGCTATCAACCTGGATGGTAAGAATCCAATTTACTGGACAAATATTGCCGGTGTATTCAAACAACTGGATATGTTTGATTCGGCAACTTATTATTATAAGAAACTTGTTTTCTCCCGTACTGATGCTACAGCACAGGCATTTTTTACTTTGGCCAGCTACCTCAATGATCTGAAAGAGTACGACTCTGCAATTGTTTATTTCAAAAAAGTGATACAGCTTGATAACAGGAATGCACCTGCATACAGTAATATTTGTGCAGCCTTCATTCAATTAGAAAAGTATGACTCAGCCGTTGGATATGGTCAGAAGGCAGTTCAGTTAGATCCACAGTATGAATCTGGAACATTGAACCTGGCTTTAGCATTTCGTTCAGTAGGCCAGTATGATTCGGCTATCGTACATTTTTTAAATCTGATAAAACTTGATGTGAAAAAGCCAAGAAATTATTTCCGGCTTGCCTGTGTATATGCATTGAAAAATCAGCATGAACAGGCCATTCTTTACCTGACACAATCTTTTGAAAGAGGTTTTAAGAATCTGGATGCTTTATTGAACGACCCTGATCTGATCGGCCTTCGAAATTTTAAAGGCTACCAGGACTTGCTGGATAAGTACATACCTGATTGGCGAAATAGGTAGGTGTAATCGTATTGGTTAGTCTGCAATCATATTATATCAACATTACTTTGGCAGCAAGATCAAAAGAATTTATATTTGCCGCCACTTTGTAAGGACCCGGTAGCTCAGCTGAATAGAGCAACTGCCTTCTAAGCAGTAGGTCATTGGTTTGAATCCAATCCGGGTCACATGGCGGGGCAAATGCCTCGCTTTTTTATTTTGATACTGGAAAACGAAGCCCATCCAAAAAAACATTCACTTTTGGTTCAGGCAAATCTTTACTGCTGTATGCATACATGAACCCAATGTACTTGCCATCCGTCCATGCCTTTATTTTCCATTTGTCGGCATCCTTATCTGTCCAGTAATCAAGGATACCCCTGGTGTTTTCATTGTTATTAAGCCGGTGACCTTTTCCATATCCTGCTGCCTGCTGAATGGAGAATGTAGCTTTCAGGTAATCAACATAAGCGATCATCAGGTCTTCAGCAGCAGTAAGGTCAATAACAGGATTCAATAACACAACACAGATCACTCCGTAAGTAACATCACTTACTACACATTCCCCCGTAAATACTTTTGATGAATCTGAACTGTAATCCAGTTTGAATTTTGAATCACAATAATTATAATAGGAAACGCCTGAATTACTCACATTGTATTTCTTCAGGGTTTGTGCATTTGACAAGCCAGCAACTATCAATATGATAAATAAGAAAAACGATTTCATGCTCCGAATATAAGGTTCATTGGTCTATTTCATACCGGGAAAACGTAACCCGTTCAGAAAAGTTTCCATTTTTTTTTCAGGTAGTTCTTTTTCGCTATGCATATGCAGGATGCAGATGAATTTTCCGTTCGTCCAGGCCCGTATTTTCCATTTGATTTTGTCCACATCTTCCCAGGTATCAAAAATTCCTCTTGTGTTATCATCCTTATTTAGCTTATGCCCGTTATCATATCCTTTTGCTTTTACAATACCATAATCAAGTTTAAGAAAATCCAAATAAGCTTTTACAGTATCCTCAGCTGCATCCAGGTCGTTTATCGGTTTTATCAATTTTACACAATATATACCATACATTATTCCATCCTTATTACAGTCGCTGGCATAAACAGTTGATCCGTCTTCCAAATCATATACATCAAATCTTCCGGGAAAACAATAAACTTCTACTGTGCAACCACTGTTGCTGATCGCTACTTTGGAAGCATCCTGGGCTGAACTATTGATGGTGGCTAATAATAACAAAAGAGGCAGAAAAGAATGGCGCATAATAATCAGTTTTTGGCTTACGATCTTCTTTCATAGCTACGGCAGGGTAAAGATAAATGTCCTTTCCGAATGGTTGCACTCCTGCTTAAGTTGTGAGAAAAAACTCACTCAATTCCAAATCTTTTAAATTGCACCACTAATTGATTTCTATGTCATCTATTTTCAATTACGGGTTACACCGTCTTACAACTGCTATTGCACTTGATATTGCTGCCGGAAAGATCAAGGGAGTATTGAATGATGAAGCCAGGCAAAAAGTGCAAACCAGCCAGCAGGCCGTTCAGGAAATTGTTGATACAGGAAGAACCGTGTATGGTGTAAATACAGGATTCGGCATTTTAGCAAATACTGCCATATCCAAAGAAGATGCGGCAACACTTCAATATAAAATATTGCAAAGTCATAGTGTCGGTGTTGGCGATCCGATTCCTGTAGAAGTTGCCAAATTGATGCTCATCACCAAAGTGCATGCATTGGCACAAGGCTTTAGTGGTGTGCAATTATCAACCTTAGAAAGAATAATCTGGCATATTGAGAACGATGTGATTCCTGTAGTACCGGAAAAGGGTAGTGTAGGTGCCAGTGGCGACCTTGCACCGTTGTCGCATTTGTTCTTACCATTGATCGGTTTGGGCGAAGTTTTTTACAAAGGCAACCGATACAATACACCGGAAGTGCTAAACCAGTTTCAAATATCATCCATTGCACTCGGCCCAAAGGAAGGCCTTGCTTTAATCAACGGCACACAATTCATTTTATCATTTGCAGTAAAAGCAGTGCAGCGTATGCATAACTGCCTTGAAGCGGCCGATATCATCGGTGCCATGAGTCTCGAAGCATTATCAGGCACCAAAGCTCCGTTTGACGAGCGACTGCACAACCTTCGTCCTTTTAACGGAAATAAATTAGTGGCTCAACGCTTACGAATATTGCTAAAGGATTCTGAGATCATGCAAAGCCATATTGATTGCGGCCGTGTACAGGATCCGTATTCTCTTCGTTGTATGCCGCAGGTGCATGGTGCTTCCCGCAATGCCTGGCTCCATCTAAAAGAACTGACAGAAATAGAATTGAACGCCGTAACTGATAATCCAATTATCCTAAGTGCCGATGATACCATAAGTGGCGGCAACTTTCATGGCCAACCATTGGCATTACCGCTTGACTATTGCTGCTTTGCTGCTGCAGAAGTTGGAAACATCAGTGATAGGCGTTGTTATTTATTACTCGAAGGAAAATGGGGTTTACCCATGTTGCTCATGAAAGATGTTGGCCTCAACAGCGGTTTTATGATTCCGCAGTACACAACTGCAGCGTTAGTTTCAGAAAATAAAACATTGTGTTTCCCTTCCAGTGCCGATAGCATTCCCACATCACTCGGGCAGGAAGACCATGTAAGTATGGGCAGCATCAGCGGCAGAAAACTGAACCGGGTATTAGACAATCTTGAATACATTATGGCCATCGAATTATTATCTGCCTGCCAGGCCATTGAGTTCCGCAGGCCATTGAAGAGTTCTGCATTACTCGAAGCAGCTCATCAATACGTAAGGCAGTTCGTAGGCTTCGCCGAAGAAGACAGGATCTTTGCAGATGACATCAATAAAGTAACCACCATCATCAAAGACTTTTCTTTTGTAGAAAAGGTGAATGAATTTGCAAAAGCTAATAAAGTTGAACTGAATAACGGGTATGATACGTTTATTTAGTTTTGTCATGCCGACGAAGGAGGCATCTCAGAGACTCAAACTTGAGGACTTATGCATGTATTCAAACAGCATCATTATTACGTTTATATAGTTACAAATCCTGAACGGGCAGTTCTTTATACAGGTGTAACCAATAATTTGCCTCAACGATTAATAGAACACTGGATTAATAGAGGACAAAACAAAACCTTTGCAGGGAAATACTATTGCTATAATCTGATCTATTATGAATACTTCCCCTACATAAAGAATGCTATTGACAGGGAAAAAGAAATAAAAGGCTGGCGGAGGCAAAAGAAACTAGACCTTATAAAGACTATGAATCCCGATTGGGCATTTCTCAATCCCTCTGTTTGTAATGGCTGGCCTCCCGAAGAAATACATTCTAGGGAATAATCCTTTGTCATGCCAACCCAATAAGCATTTCAGTGAATTAAACTCACTACATGTAAAAACATTTGAGACTCCTCCTTCGTCGGAGTGACAAATCCTTAAAGCTCCAAACAACTCTCCAACGCCAATTCCATCATTTCTTTCAACGCCTTCTCCCTGTCTGCAGAGGACATCTGCTCATGCGTAGGAATAATATCTGATACAGTAAGTAATGTAGCAGCAGATTTTTTCAGATACCTCGCATTCGCAAACAACGCAAAAGATTCCATCTCCACCGCAGGGCAATTATTCTTCACCGCTATTTCAGGAATTCCTTTTTCATGCCTGTAAAAAATATCGCTGGAGTGTATCGGCCCTTTAATGATTTTCATTCCTCTTTCTTCTGCCTTATCATTAATGGCTTCATAGGCTTTTCCTTCGTGATACATATGCTCACCGGTAAACCCAAATGCATGCAACGCATAAGTGGATTCGCTGTAAGCTCTCTCCACATTGATCAGGTCAAATAGTTTTAAATCTGTAGTGTATGCACCACAGGTTCCCACCCTGATGATGCATTCCACATCATACTCATTATACAGTTCAAAAGAATAGATTCCGATAGAAGGGCAACCCATGCCGCTGGCACCCACACTAATGGGTTTGCCTTTGTAGGTTCCGGTAAAGTATAAAGCATTCCGCACTTCGTTCACCAGTTTAATATCTTCCAAAAAGTTCTCCGCAATGTATTTTGCCCGCAACGGATCGCCGGGCATCAATACGATCGGTGCTATTTCTCCTTTCTTTGCACTGATGTGTACACTCATATTGTAATTTGATTTCGATGAAGATATTTATTTCTTTCAGATTTACGACTTTTACAATGATTATGCTAAATGTTGAATGTTGTATTTTAAATGATTACTCAATACATCTGCATTCAACATTTAAAATTCAACATTCAAAATAAAATGATGAGCACAACTACCAAACGATACGACGCCATTAAGTACAAAACACCAACCGGCACTAATATTTCCTGCAAAGGATGGATACAGGAAGCTGCATTAAGAATGCTGCTCAACAATTTGGACCCCGAAGTCGCTGAACGACCCGAAGACCTGATCGTTTATGGTGGCCGTGGCAAAGCTGCCCGCAACTTTGAAGCACTGGACAATATCATTGCAGCACTTAAAGTATTGGAGAATGATGAATCACTCCTCATCCAGTCAGGCAAGCCCGTTGGTATATTAAAAACTCATAAAGATGCTCCCCGTGTACTTATCAGCAACAGCCAACTGGTACCCAACTGGGCCAACTGGCAGCACTTTGATGAACTGGAGAAAAAAGGCCTCACCATGTACGGCCAGATGACCGCCGGATCATGGATATACATTGGTTCACAAGGCATAGTACAGGGTACCTACGAAACTTATTCAGCTATTGCAAACAAACATTTTAATGGAACATTGAAGGGAACTTTTAACGTCACCGCCGGCCTCGGCGGCATGGGTGGTGCACAGCCGCTTGCCATAACCATGAATGAAGGCGTGGCCCTCGTAGCCGAAGTAGAAGAGTGGCGTATTGACAAACGCATCGAAACCCGTTACCTCGACGAAAAGTACACCGATATAGATGAAGCTATAGACAAGGCACAGGCATACAAGGAACAAGGCAAAGCCGTCAGCATTGGCGTACTGTGCAATGCCGTTCACCTGTTGCAAAGGTTGATAGAAAGAAACATCATACCCGATACCCTTAGCGACCAGACCTCGGCACATGATCCCCTCATCGGTTACATACCACACACACTGACCAATGAGCAGGCAAATGTTCTTAGAGAACAAAACCCTGAAGAATATACAAAGCTCAGTTACGAAAGCATGTACCTGCATGTACAGCTCATGCTGCAGCTAATGGACAAAGGCGCCATCACTTTCGACTATGGCAACAACATTCGTGCAAGAGCACAGGAATTTGCGGAGCAAAACCCCCATTCACTATTGCCTACTCACCACTCACCATTCTCTTTTCCGGGATTTGTTCCCGCCTACATAAGACCTCTCTTCTGCGAAGGCAAAGGCCCTTTCCGCTGGGCGGCCCTTAGTGGCGATCCGGAAGATATTGCCGTTACCGATGAAGTCATCAAAGAACTCTTTCCTGAAAACACTGCACTTATGCGGTGGCTGCGGTTGGCCAAAGAAAAGATTGCCTTCCAGGGGCTACCTGCCCGCATCTGCTGGCTGGGCCAGGGCGAAAGGGAAAAAGCAGGCCTCGCCTTTAATGAATTGGTTCGCAGCGGCAGGGTAAAAGCACCCATTGTTATCGGAAGGGATCACCTGGACACCGGCTCCGTAGCCTCGCCCAACCGGGAAACAGAAGCCATGCTGGATGGCAGCGATGCCGTGGCCGATTGGCCCATCCTCAATGCATTTGTAAATACAGCAGGTGGCGCCAGTTGGGTAAGCCTGCACCATGGCGGTGGGGTAGGCATGGGCTATTCCATCCATTCCGGAATGGTAATAGTGGCCGATGGTACAGATGATGCCGAAGCAAGATTGAAAAGAGTACTTACCAACGACCCCGGTATGGGAGT
>CAYVSH010000074.1:0-14635 GCA_964453625.1 uncultured Chitinophaga sp. | reverse complement strand
CTTGCACAATATGAAAAATATGCTCCTAAACCTGTTGATAAGGAACCAGCCAAAAAAGAAGTGAGGGAGACCTTGCTGGTAGATGATGGTTCTGTTTCAGTTGTTCAAAAGAATGGACAATTAGATATGCTATTTGATCCTATGACCGAAATTCCCACACTTTCGCATCAGCCAAAAGAAATAAATGAATCGGGCAGCAATAGTGAAGTTTCATTAAATGACAGATTAAAACAGGCCAAACCCGAGATCGTTGAAAGACTGAAGGAAACACCTGTTAAAGATCTGCGTAAAGCAGTCGGTATCAATGACAGGTTTCATTTTATAAATGAGTTATTCCGTGGGGATGAAAGTATGTATGAGCGTTGCATCAAAACCATCAACAGCTTTAGCATCTATGCAGAAGCTGAATACTGGATAACCAGGGAGTTGAAAGTAAAACTGGGATGGAATAATGATAGTACTACCGTTCAACACTTCGATCAATTGGTCAAGAGACGTTTTTCCTGAATAT
The DNA here is from genome assembly GCA_964453625.1 of uncultured Chitinophaga sp. Classification (GTDB taxonomy): domain Bacteria; phylum Bacteroidota; class Bacteroidia; order Chitinophagales; family Chitinophagaceae; genus JJ008. Next base: position 14,124 of record CAYVSH010000074.1, on the reverse strand, counting down.
AGCGAACGATCTTTTCTGTAGCGCCGGTGTTAGATTGCACAAATTCGCCGGCAGCTTTGCACCTTAGTTTATATTCTTCTTCATTACCGATTAATCCTTTTATCAATTCTTTCAGCATTATCCCATTTCTTTTTTCATCAGAGAAAGAAATGCCACCGCCTGATTTTACTAATGCCACCGCTTCTGAATACTTGTGATAATATGGTCCGAATAGTACAGGCTTGAAATAAACAGCAGCCTCCAGAACATTATGAACTCCGTTGGTCTTTAAACCACCTCCGATATAGGTAATAGTCGCATATTTATATAACCTCGATAGGAGGCCAACATTATTTATGATCAACACATTGCTTTCGACATAGTTCCCGGCAATTAAATCGCTATATAAAACACAATCTGGGAATAGTATTTTCAAATCTTCAATATTTTTTTCATGGATTTCATGAGGTGCAATGATCAGTTTCAGTTTTTTTATATTGATTTCATTTAATGCCTTTAGTAAAACTTCCTCATCTTCTGGCCAGGTGCTTCCGGCAATTACTGTGTTATGATTAGAAATAAATTTTTCAATAACTGGTATGTTTTCTGATGAAGCAGCGATTTCAGCTACCCGGTCAAATCTTGTATCACCTGCATATGAACAAATGGCTGAAAGACCCAGATCGTCAATTAATTTTTTTGATTCATGAGTTTGTACAAAAATGTGGTTGAACCGGGATAACATTTTTCTTTGCAGTTTGCCATACCATTTAAAAAATGACATATCTGGTCTGAATAAAGCGGAAATAAGCAGCAAAGGAATGTCCCTGTATTTTATTTTCTTAAGATAATAAAACCAGAATTCGTATTTGACAAAAATGACCAAAGAAGGGTTCACAATTTCCAGGAACCGTTTTGCATTCCGTGGCCCATCCATTGGCAGGTAAAATACCCAATCAGCACCGGTGTAGTTTTTTTGTACTTCGTATCCGGATGGAGAAAAAAAAGTTAAAAGGATTTTATGATCTTTTACCTGTTCTTTTAATTTTTCAATCACCGGTCTTCCTTGTTCAAACTCACCTAATGACGCACAATGAAACCAGATAATCTTTTCTTCATTTGAGATTTTCATTTCTAGTCGGCTGAAAATATTTCTTCTTCCTGCAACCCATTTTTGGGCTTTGGGATTGAATAAAGCAGCGATATGCGTACCTGCCTTGAACAATAACAGAAAAATATTATAGAATAAGACCGACAAATGAAAAATTTTTAAACAGGGCAAAAGTAATTGCAAACGGGTAAACTACGCCTATTTTGCTATTTTTGCCCGCCGGGAATAAAGGAGATATAACCCTCATTAAAACAAAGATTTAAAAGATGCGACCGATTCAAATGGTTGATACAAAAACCCAGTATCATAAGATTAAGGAAGAAGTGGATAAAGCGGTTATTGATGTAATGGAAAGCACCGCTTTTATAAATGGAACAGCAGTTAAGGAATTTGCTGCTAATCTTTCTGCTTATGTAGGTGCAAAGCATACAATTCCCTGTGCAAACGGAACTGATGCTTTACAGATTGCTATGATGGCATTAGGCCTGAAGCCGGGTGATGAAGTCATTACTCCATCATTCACATACATCGCCACCACAGAGGTAATTGCTTTGTTGAAATTGACACCAGTATTTGTTGAAGTAGATCCAGATACATTTTGCATTGATCCCTCAGCAATTGAGGCAGCCATTACAGCCAAAACAAAAGCTATAGTACCGGTTCATTTATATGGCCATGCTGCTCCGATGGATGAGATAATGACCATTGCTGGAAAACATAACTTATTTGTAATTGAAGATAATGCACAGGCAATAGGTTGTGATTATACTTTTTCTGATGGTACAAAGAAAAAAACCGGTTCTATCGGGCATATCGGCACTACTTCTTTTTATCCATCTAAAAATCTTGGGGGTTTTGGTGATGGAGGAGCCATATTTACAGACGATGATGAGTTGGCAGTTAAATTGAGAATGATTGCCAACCATGGACAAAGTAAACAATACCATCATGATGTAGTTGGATGCAACAGCCGGTTAGATACCATTCAGGCTGCTATACTTGATATTAAACTGAAGCACCTTGATGAATATAATGCAGCCCGAAGAAAAGCAGCAGATTTTTATGATGCAGCTTTTGCAGGTCATTCTAAAATAAAAATCCCATATAGAGCACCTTGGTCGAATCATGTTTTTCATCAATACACTTTACAAATCGAGGGTGCTGACCGGAACGGGTTAAAAGAGTTTCTGGCAGAAAATAAAATACCATCCATGCTTTATTATCCTGTGCCCGGCCACAAACAAAAAATGTTTGAACAATTTGGTACAAGCTCAAAACAAATGCCTGTAACTGATATGCTGACGGAAAAAGTTATTTCACTGCCAATACACACTGAACTTGATGAGGAGCAGCTTGCATTTATAACATCTAAAGTGCTGGAGTTTGTAAACAGCTAAATGAATATTTTTATGGTAGGCGTCCTAATAAACTAAATTCAATATTTTTAAAGAATGTACAAAGATCTTATAGCTAAAAAGGAAAAGCTGGCAGTGATCGGTCTTGGTTATGTAGGATTACCTATTGCCCTCGAGTTCGCAAAAAAACTATCTGTGATTGGATTCGATATTAATCCCAAAAGAGTAGAGATGATGAGGAATGGGATTGATCCCAGTAAAGAACTAAGCAAGGAGGATTTTGACAATACAGACATAGTATTTACAGATTCACTGGATGTACTAAGAGAGGCTAAGTTTTTTATTGTGGCTGTTCCTACTCCTGTTGATGAGCATAATGTTCCAGACCTTATTCCAGTGCAAAAAGCATCTGAAACAATTGGAAAAGTGATCAAAAAAGGGGATTATGTGGTTTTTGAATCTACAGTATACCCCGGATGTACTGAAGAAGATTGCTTACCAGTAATTGAAAAATTATCAGGACTAAAAAATATTCTTGATTTTAAATCAGGTTATTCCCCAGAAAGAATTAACCCAGGAGATAAGAATCATACATTGGCGACAATTGTAAAAGTTGTTTCTGGCTGCGATGCAGAATCATTAGAAGAGATTGCTAAAGTGTACGAACTGGTTGTAAAGGCTGGTGTACACAAAGCTTCATCGATTAAAGTTGCTGAAGCTGCAAAGATCATTGAGAATACACAAAGGGATCTGAATATTGCCCTGATGAATGAACTCTCCATCATCTTCAATATGATGAATATTAACACATATGAAGTTCTGGAAGCTGCAGGTACTAAATGGAATTTTCTGAAATTCCAGCCGGGTCTTGTCGGCGGGCATTGCATTGGAGTAGACCCTTACTACCTTACATATAAAGCAAGTGAATTAGGATATGATGCAGAAGTGATTTTAGCAGGTCGCAACATTAATGATAATATGGCGAAGTATGTAGCGAAAACTGTCGTACAACATATTATAAAGAATTCCGGCGATGTAAAGTCTTCAAAAGTGCTTATTAAAGGAGCTACCTTTAAAGAAAATGTAAGTGATATACGAAATTCAAAAGTGTCAGATGTTGTAAAAGCGTTGAAGTCTTATTTTGTAAATGTTGACATTGAAGATCCGTATGCAGATTCTGACGAGTTGCAACATGAATATGGCTTTGGGTTAACAGAAAATCCAGGTAATGATTATGATGTGGTTATTGTTACCGTTCCGCATGATGAATACAGAAACTTAGATGATAACTATTTCTCTTCGATAACCAAATCGCATGGATTGGTGGCTGATCTGAAGGGGATTTATAGAAATACCATTACTCAACGATCTTATTGGAGTTTATAATATGCCATTTATAAAAACAGATTTTCCAGGTTTACTGGTTTTTGAACCAAAAGTGTTTGAAGACAGTCGGGGTTACTTTTTTGAATCATATAATGAATCAGTTTTTCAGCAGGAAGGGATAAATATTCATTGGGTGCAGGATAACCAGTCTTCTTCAGTTGCAGGGGTTATACGTGGTTTGCATTACCAGTTGCCGCCATTTGCACAATCCAAATTGGTCAGGGTTTTGAGGGGAAAGATTCTTGATGTAGTTGTGGATATAAGAAAGGGTTCCCCAATGTTTGGAAAAGCTTTCGTTATTAAACTTTCGGCAAAGAACAAGAAGCAATTATTTATTCCGCCTGGTTTTGCTCATGGATTTTCAGTATTGAGTGAAAAGGCTGAAGTGTTTTACAAATGTGACAAATTGTATAAGAAAGAAGCTGAAGCTGGTATTCTTTACAACGATCCGGCACTGAATATAGACTGGTCAATTCCAAAGGGGATGGAAATTGTATCTGAAAAAGATATCATCCTGCCAACGTTGGCAGCATATAAAAATGATTTTGTGTTTGAAGGCTGATGAATAAGAAACCAGTAATACTTGTATCCGGTTCTGACGGTCAGTTGGGAAATGAGTTAAAAAAACTTGCAGTTTCATTTCCTTCGTTTCATTTTGTTTTTTTGTCAAGAAGCCAATTTCCTATTGATGATATTAACAAGGTCGCAGATGGGTTTAAAGAACTACAACCTGATTATTTAATTAATTGTGCAGCCTATACTGCTGTTGATAATGCAGAATCTGATTCGGAAAATGCTTTTAGAATAAATGCAGAAGCACCGGGTATTTTAGCTGCAGCATGCAAAGGAAATAATGCAAAGCTAATTCATATCTCCACCGATTATGTTTTTGATGGAACAGCAGCCGAACCATATAAGGAAGATGCAGTTACTAATCCGCTAACAGTTTATGGCTCTTCTAAGCTAGAAGGAGAGAAGCTGGTTTTGCAGAATGATCCTTCTGCTATAATTATCCGTACTTCATGGGTGTACTCATCATTCGGTAAAAATTTTGTGAAAACGATTTTGAGGTTGTTGAATGAAAAAGAAGAAATTAATGTTGTGAATGACCAGTTTGGTTCACCAACTTATGCCGCAGACCTTGCAACTGCCATTATGCGAATAATTAACTCGACAAAATGGGTGGAAGGTGTTTATCATTTTTGTAATTACGGTGTTATAAGCTGGTTTGAATTTGCCAATTCAATTAAAGAGCTATCCGGTAGTAACTGTAAGGTAAACCCTGTTCCTTCATCTGCATATCCAACGGCCGCCAAAAGACCGTCTTATTCGGCTTTGAATACAAGGAAAATAAACCAGATTTATAATATCACACCTAGAAATTGGCAGGATAGTTTGGCTGAGTGCTTGTCTGAACTCCTCAACAGATAAATACATTTGTTACTATTGATCAGGGCAATCCTTCTAAATAATTTAATCTCCCTTTTCTTTTATTCTTAACTTAATCGGAAATTAATACTGATGTTATTGCTTGGAATAGATCTAGGTACATCATCCATTAAAGTTTCAGTGGTGGATGCTGCAAAGCAGGAATGTATTGGCTCAGCTCATTATCCCGATTCAGAGTCCGGAATAATAGCTAATCAACCCGGTTGGGCAGAGCAATCCCCGGAAATGTGGTGGGAACATGTACAAATAGCTATTTTAAAGCTCAACGCCCAAAGAAAATATAATCCCAAAGATATAGCAGCGATTGGTATTGCCTACCAGATGCATGGTTTAGTCATAGTAGATAATGAACAAAAATCATTACGCAAAAGCATTATCTGGTGTGATAGCCGTGCAGTGGAAATTGGAGATAAAGCTTTCACAGAAATAGGAAAAGAAAAATGCCTGTTGCACTTATTGAATTCTCCCGGAAACTTTACTGCCAGCAAGTTGGCCTGGGTTAAAAAAAATGAAAAAAGCCTCTATGACAAAACAGATAAGATAATGTTGCCCGGAGATTTTATTGCTATGAAATTTACAGGGAACATCACTACAAGTATTGCGGCTTTATCAGAAGGTGTAATGTGGGATTTTCAACAAAATGAATTATCTAAGGACGTATTTGGTTATTATGGATTCTCTTCTGCTTTAATTCCTGAAGTAAGAGAGGTTTTTACTGAGCATGGGAAGGTTGCCACTGATGTTGCTGCTTCGTTATCATTAAGGGAGGGTATTCCCGTTACTTATAAAGCAGGTGATCAACCGAATAATGCTTTATCCTTAAATGTGCTGGAACCTGGAGAGGTGGCTGCAACTGCTGGCACCAGCGGTGTCATATATGGAGTAAGTGATCAGCTTACATATGATAAGGCATCAAGGATCAACACCTTTGCCCATGTAAATTATACAACAGACCAAAAAAGACTTGGTGTATTACTTTGTATTAACGGTACCGGAATTTTGAATCGTTGGATAAAAGATATTGCAGGAAAAGAAATGAGTTACCAGCAACTGAACGATGCAGCTCAAACTATCAGTGTAGGTAGCGATGGAGTTCAGATTCTTCCATTTGGCAATGGAGCTGAAAGAATGTTGAGTAATAAAACAGTTCAGGCACATATTCATAATATCGATTTTAATAAGCATTCACAAAATCATTTATTTCGGGCAGCGCAGGAGGGAATTGCATTTGCATTTCGGTACGGTCTTGACATTATGAGAGAAAATGGGATGGATCCTAAAGTAATCCGTGCCGGCAAAGCCAATATGTTTTTAAGTGATGTGTTTACAGAGTCTTTTGTGAACACACTTGATGTGCCGGTTGAAATGTATAACTGTGACGGAAGTGTTGGTGCAGCAATTGGTGCTGGAATCGGTGCAAAAATATATGCTTGTCCAAAAGAAGCATTTCAGCAGTTTAAACCTATAAATTTGGTTGAACCAGTGAAGGGTAATAAGTATAATCAACTTTATAATCTTTGGTTAGAACGTTTAGAAAAAAAATTAATTTGATCTTATAATAAAACAGAAAAAATATGTCAGTAGTAACAGGAAGTAAAGAATTTTTTAAAGGGATAGAAAAGATAAAATATGAGGGGCTGCAATCTGATAATCCTTTATCATATCGCTGGTATGATGAGGATAAAGTAGTTGGTGGAAAAACGATGAAGGAGCATCTGCGGTTTGCTTGTGCATATTGGCACAGCTTCTGTGGAAGCGGTGCGGATCCATTTGGAGAACCTACACATTTGTTTGAATGGGATAAGAAAGCTGATGCGGTAGAAAAAGCAAAAGATAAGGCAGATGCAGCATTTGAGTTTATTACTAAATTAGGATTACCATATTACTGTTTTCATGATGTAGATGCTATTGATTATACAAATGATATTGTTGAGAATGAAAACAGATTATCCACTATAACTGAATATTTAAAAGAAAAACAAAAGTCAAGTGGTGTAAAGTTATTATGGGGTACCGCCAATCTTTTTTCTAACAGAAGATATATGAATGGAGCCTCAACCAATCCTGATTTTCATGTGCTGGCGCATGGTGCCGCACAAGTAAAGGCGGCATTAGATGCCACAATTACTTTGGGTGGTGAAAACTATGTTTTTTGGGGCGGCAGAGAGGGCTATATGAGTTTGCTCAATACTAATATGAAAAGAGAGAAAGAACACCTTGCCAGGTTTTTACATACTGCAAAAGATTACGGAAGGAAAAATGGATTTAATGGAAAGTTTTTTATTGAACCAAAACCTTGTGAACCTTCCAAACACCAGTATGATTATGATTGTGAAACGGTGATTGGCTTCCTGCGTCAATATGATCTTCTTGAAGATTTCAGCCTGAACATCGAAGTGAATCATGCAACATTAGCCGGCCACACATTTACTCATGAGTTACAGGTAGCGGCAGACACAGGCTTGCTCGGAAGTATTGATGCCAATCGGGGCGATTATCAAAACGGTTGGGATACAGACCAGTTTCCAAACGATATAAATGAGCTTACAGAAGCTATGCTTATTATATTAGAAGCAGGTGGATTTAAGGGAGGTGGGATCAACTTTGATGCAAAGATCCGCCGTAACTCAACAGACCCTGCTGATTTGTTTTATGCTCATATAGGTGGTATAGATATGTTTGCCAGAGCGTTGATAACAGCCGATGTTATTTTGAATAAGTCTGAATATAAAAAGATCAGAACTGAACGGTATTCTAGTTTTGATTCAGGTAAAGGAAAGTCATTCGAAGAAGGTAAATTATCTCTGGAGGATTTAAGAACCTATGCTATTGAAAATGGTGAACCGGTTATGCGAAGCGGAAAACAAGAATATTTGGAAAATCTGATTAATCGCTACATTTAAAATTAATTAATAATCAAAACTCTCTTATGGGAAACTCCCTTCAAACCCTCGACTGGATCGTATTAGGTGGATATTTTGTAATACTTCTTGGTATTGCCTGGTGGGTCATGCAGAAAAAAAATAAAACCACTGAAGATTATTTTCTGGCAGGAAGAAATGTCGGATGGTTTGTGATCGGGGCTTCCATTTTTGCTTCTAACATAGGATCTGAACATGTGGTTGGCCTGGCAGGTACTGGAGCAGAATCCGGAATGCCAATGGCACATTATGAATTGCATGCATGGATTGTATTATTATTAGGTTGGTTCTTTCTTCCTTTTTATATGCGAAGTGGAGCATTTACAATGCCTGAGTTTTTAGAGAAAAGATTTGATAGCCGGTCGAGGTGGTTTTTATCACTGTTCTCTATAGCAGGTTATGTACTTACCAAGGTTTCTGTAACCATTTATGCCGGCGGTATTGTTGTTTCTCAATTATTAGGAATCGGATTTCTTGAAGGTGCAATTATCATTGTAGTTGTTACGGGTCTTTATACAATTCTTGGCGGCATGAGGGCAGTAGTTTATACTGAAGCCTTTCAAACTATTCTTCTTTTATTAGGATCAATGATAATTACATTTATGGGATTACAGGCTGTTGGTGGATGGAGTGAATTAAAGGCAACTGCTGGTAGCGAACATTTTAATATGTGGCGATCATCATCTGACCCCCAGTTTCCATGGACTGGTATGTTGATAGGAGGAACCATTGTTGGAATATGGTATTGGTGTACGGATCAGTACATTGTTCAACGGACATTAGCGGCACATAATATTAAGATTGGAAGACGTGGCGCCATATTCGGGGCTTACCTAAAATTAGCACCCATATTTATATTTCTGATTCCTGGTATTATAGCATATGCATTAAAAAAGAAAGGTATGATTACCTATGGTAAAAGTGATGAAGTGTTTCCGACACTGGTAAAATATTTATTACCTGCTGGTTTGAAAGGATTGGTAGCCGGAGGGTTGATGGCAGCCTTGATGAGTTCTTTAGCATCTGTGTTTAATTCTGCCTCCACATTATTTACGGTTGATATTTTTAAAAAAATGTATCCTGAATCATCAGAGGAAAAACTGGTTCGTACAGGCCGGATTGCAACAGGAATTATTGTAATACTTGGAATGTTGTGGATACCTATTATGCAAAAAATAGGTGGTGGTGTATTGTATCAATATCTTCAAAGTGTACAGGCTTATATTGCTCCACCAATCACAGCAGTATTCTTATTAGGTATTTTATGGAAAAGGGTTAATGCCAAAGGTGCAATTGCAACATTATTATTCGGTTTATTGATGGCCACTGTCAGAATTTTATCAGAACTGATGTTTACAAAAGATGGAGTGTTGATTGATGGTGCTTCCGGAACATTTGCTCAATTGGCTGTTATCAATTTTGCACATATGGCTATCTATATGTTCATTGCCTGTGTAGTAGTTTGTTCTGTTGTAAGTTTATCAACTGAGAAACCGAGTTTCGAAAAAATACAAGGCCTTACATTGGGAACTTTATCACCCGAACAAAAGATGGAAGCAAGGAATAGCTACAGTAAATGGGATGTTGTAATTTCTGTAGTTCTTGCAGCAATTGTAATCAGTGTATTGGTTTATTTCCGAGGATAAAAAAGAAAGAACATGTTGATGGAGCAAACGATGCGGTGGTTCGGTCCGAATGACCCGGTAAGTTTATCAGATATTCGTCAAGCTGGTTGTCAAGGTGTCGTAACAGCCTTACATCATATCCCCGTGGGTGAAGTATGGTCAATTAATGAAATAAATAAAAGAAAACAACAGGTTGATGATGCCGGAATGACTTGGACCGTGATAGAAAGCCTGCCGGTTAGTGAAGATATTAAAAAGCAAACCGGGAATTACCGTTTACACATTGAAAACTACAAGCAAAGCCTAATAAATGTCGCTGCTTGTGGTTTGAAAGTAGTTACTTATAACTTCATGCCGATTCTTGATTGGATGCGAACAGACATTTCATATCCAATGCCCGACGGGAGCAAAGCACTTTATTTTGAACGGTCGGCTTTTATCGCATTTGATCTCTACTTATTAAAAAGGCCCGGAGCAGAAAAGGATTATTCAGAAACTGAGATAAAAAAAGCAAAACTCCGGCATGAACTTATGACCGTTGAAGAAGAGGAAACACTTTCTCGAAATGCCTTACTGGGCTTACCGGGAAGTGAAGAGCAATTTACCGAAGAAAAAATATTAGAAGCTTTAAAAACATATAATGGTATTGATGCTGCAAAACTCAAACAACATCTTTTTTATTTTCTTCAACAAGTAGTTCCGGTAGCAGAAGAGTGTGGTTTAAAAATGGCGATTCATCCGGATGATCCTCCATACCCGGTATTGGGATTGCCACGGGTAGTTAGCACTGAGCAGGATGTAGCAGAAATTCTGGCGGCAATTCAATCTCCGGCTAACGGACTTTGTTTTTGCACAGGTTCATATGGAGCAAGACCAGATAATGACCTGCTGAAAATGTTGAAACGCTTTGGCGATCATGTTCATTTCCTTCATTTGCGGAATACAAAACGGGATAGCGAAGGTAATTTTTATGAAGCAGATCATTTAGCTGGTGATGCTGACATGTATGAAATCATTAAGGAAGTATTGATTATAATGAAAAGAAAAAATATTTCTATTCCAATGCGGCCAGATCATGGTCATCAAATGCTTGACGACCTGAAAAAGAAAACAAATCCTGGTTATTCAGCTATTGGTCGTTTACGAGGTTTGGCGGAATTAAGGGGAGTTGAATATGCTATTCAAAAAAGCAAAGGCAATCTTTAAAGATTGCCTTTGTTGACCCATAAGGATTCGAACCTTAACAGACAGAACCAAAATCTGTAGTGCTACCGTTACACCATGGGTCAATTCCTAAAACGGAGGGCAAAAATAGGTATAATTCTATATTTCAGGTAAAAAATCAGGAACTGATGCATCTATAAATATCCTCAAGCTGACGACCTTCTTCATTGTAATCCATTCCAAAGCCAATGACAAATTCCGGTCCGATCTCAAATCCTGTAAAATCTTGTTGTACAACATGTTGCAGGCAATCTGGCTTGGATAAAAGACAGGCAATCCGGATTCTGGTCCTGGTTTTGGTTTTCATCAGCCCGAGAATCTTGACGAGGCTGTTGCCCGTCTCGATGATGTCTTCCAGAATCAATATTTCAGGGGAATGCATTTCAGTTATAAACCGGTCATCCAAACTGGCCTCTCTTTGAGAGTGCATGCCTTGGTACGTCTTTATACACACCCTGTGCACCGTAAATTCAAATTTTAATAAAGGAAACAGGGTCTGGGCAAACATTTCTGCACCTTCCATAACCACCAGAATATCAGGATTTTGTTGGGCATAACAGCGGTTGAGATCCAAAGCGAGCTCGCTTATTTTAGCATGAATCAGCTTCCTGTCAATAAAAAGCTCAAACTGCTTTCCATCTATGCTCAACTCAGTCTCCGAGGCCATATTTATCAATAAGATATACCAAACTCGTCATAGCAGCCGATCCCAAAGCGAGTTCGCGTGGATGTACTGCATCGATCCTGTCTATTTCGGTATGATGGTAATCAAAATACCGCTGAGAATCAGGACTCAATCCAAACAACAGTCCTTTCTGGCTTTTTAGCTGTGATATATCGGCACCTGAACCTCCTTTGCTGAAGTTAATATTATAAGGGGATAATAATTCATCCCAGCGGGACAGGTTTTTAAGATGTTTAGCCAGTACCGATGTATCTGCATCGAAAGAAAAGCCGAGAGGTGTAAATCCTCCGGCATCCGATTCAATAGCCGCCAAATGATATTCTTTTTTTTCATTAGATACCCTGGCATATGTCAAAGCACCGGCCAGTCCGTTTTCTTCATTTTGAAACAGGACACAACGGATGGTCCGTTTCGGTTTATAATTCAACACCTTTAGCAGATAGAGTACCTCCATAGAGTGCACACATCCTGCGCCGTCATCATGAGCGCCACCACCTACATCCCAGGAGTCAAGATGTCCTCCGACCAGGATAATGTCCTCCGGTTTTTCCGAACCTCTGATCTCCCCTATTACGCTATAGCTTTGTTGTGGCCCACGTTGTTCACAGCTTGTTTTTACATATAAACGCGTGGTACCGGAACGGATCGCTTGACTCAGCAATTCAGCATCCCTTGTGGATAAAGCAAGGGCAGGTATTGCAGCAATTGCAGTATCAAAAAGGGTCACACCGGTATGAGGAACATTATCCAGCCGACCCGTCATCGAACGGACTACACAGGCTACTGCACCGACTTTGGCAGCTTCATTCGGACCGAAAACCCGTTGATCTACAGCTCCGCCGTAGCCGTGAAAGGTGCGCAGGTGCTTATTGTCAAAGGGGCGATTGTAAAAGATGATCTTGCCTTTTGCTGCTGTTCCCAGTTTTTTGACTTCATCCAGACTTTTTACTTCGATGACTTCAGCCGTCAGGCCTTGGACCGGAGTGGCTCCCGAGCCTCCAAGGGCAAGACATTTCAGGGATTTGGTACCCATCATGGGATGATTTACAATGTGGCATTCTTCCCGGAATCCGCGATACCAGTAATTTACTGTACAAGGCTGACGCCATACTGTATCTGTGGCTAAAGTGTCCAACACCTGGGAGGTAAATTCTATAGCCGCCAGACTCTGTGGCGAACCTGCAATACGACCACCTATTTTTTCAGATAAATAATCCAACCATTTATAAGATTGCTGGCGATTTAAAGCCTCTTCATAAATTTTTTTAATAAAAAAGGCATCGTTATCCTGATTCTGTGATTGAACGACATCACTATAGAATATTAAACTTATCAAGATAAAGTCTTTCATAAAATATTTAACCCTGCGGCTTTCAACTATCATGATTTTTTATTGTTTGTGATTATATGTTTTTCAAATGCTGTCGGGATCCTGATCTGCATATCCTCAATTCACAAAGTTAAGTTTTATATCCTTGTTTAAGGAGTAATCTTGAATCATAGAAGCGATACCTTTTAATATATTTTTCAATACAAAAAATTTTGACAATGACAAAACAAATACTTATTATTTTATTCTTTGGTACGATGGGTTTTCTCAATGCACAAATCAGCGAGCAGAATAATGAACAGGCCAAAAAGAGAATGGACATGATGAATGCCGTTATGAAACTTGAAGATCAGAACGGATGGATACATAAAGCCGGAGTGGGTCTGGATTTGGGCCAGCTCCTCAATATTAATCCCTATGTCGGCGCCGGATCGGATCGCCTGGGTATTGGTGGTGCCATTAATTATAAATTCAGGTATAAAAAAGATCAGTTTAACTGGACCAACGATGTCTTATTAAATTTAACTGTACAACGAATCGGATCGGGTGCCATCAACAGTACCACTGACGAAGGATTGCCTTTTGAAAAAGCCTTGGATATGCTGACGTTTAATTCCAACCTTGCTTATCAGATCAGTGAATCATCTCCCTGGGCTTACTCATTGGATGTCGGATTGCGTACACAATTATTGCATTCGTATATAGATTCAGCGAGCAATAAAATATTTTTAAAAGAATTGGATATTGCGCCTTATAAAACCAGTCTGGTTTCCAAATTATTTTCTCCGGCACTCTTGACACTGGCACCGGGGATCAGTTATACGCCGGATTCAAAATTCAAATTCTTTTTATCACCTGTTGCCGGTCAGATTATCGTCATTTCTGATCAGAAAATAGCCAATCTGGGCGTTCATGGCACCAAATTAAAAGAAGGAAGCAGTACGGAATTTGAGACTTCCAAATTTGCCCTGGGTGCCCTGGCAAAAGCTGCATTTACTCATACGTATTTTGAGAAACTGAATATTGGCAGCGAATTATCATTGTTTTCTGATTATCTCG
>CAYVSH010000073.1:0-15122 GCA_964453625.1 uncultured Chitinophaga sp. | reverse complement strand
ATCATTATCACCACTGATATATTCTGTAATATCAATTACGGCACCTGTTGAATCTTTGCCCAAGGCTTTTATGTCAAATGATGAAGCTATAGGCTGAATATTTGAATTACTGACAGCAGTAAACATTGGTGATGTAGAATCTTTTGCATATTCAGCATATGAAATATTGCGGAGGAAAACTTTATTGTTTGGCCCTTTTTCAAACCGGATAACATTTTGTCCTATCTGATCTCCGGCATATCCAAAAAAACTTGAGGTTGTTCTCAAGCCGGCTGGTGCTTTAGAGATTCGGTTTACAACAAGTATATCCCTGTTAAATAAAGAATCAGGGATCTCAAAATAATACTTGTCATCAACCTTATGAACCGAAAATAATCCTGCATCGGTAACAGCTTTGGAGGTTATAACCTCTTTATACGGTTTTGGTCCCTGACTTGATCCCGGTGATGTTGGTCTTCTTGTCGAATCAGGTCTTGCACTACCCGGTTGCGCAATCACAATTGCTGATGAAGCAACTGCCAGAAAAGAAAAAACAAAGTGACGTAATTTCAAATGCATGTTTAAGTTTTTTATATGTCGGACAAGATACGGAAAGGAATGACTTCGTATCTGATATTGAAGAAAATTGTATCAGCGGTCAAAAGGAAATGACAAAAGTCAATATAAGTGGCAAAAAAATCCCGTCATGACAAAGCCATGACGGGAATACAAGTAACGTTATTCGTATTTAGGATTTTTTCTTTCCTTTAGGTGCAAACATTGCCAGCATTCTGCGGCCTTCCATCTTTGGCATGCTTTCCAATATACCTACTTCAGCTAGTCTTTCAGCAAACTTCAGCAATAACAATTGACCTCTGTCCTGAAATTGTATTGCACGGCCTTTAAATTGAACATAGGCTTTTACTTTATTACCATCCTTTAAAAACTCCACTGCATGTTTGGCTTTAAAGTCAAAATCATGGTCATCAGTATTTGGAGTGAATCTTATTTCTTTTACTTCAGAGACTTTGCTTTTGGCTTTCATCTCTTTTTCCTTCTTCTTCTTGTCGTAGAGGAATTTATTATAATCAATGATCTTGCAAACAGGAGGGTCAACATTCGGAGATATTTCAACCAGGTCTAACTCCATTTCCTGTGCCATCTTTAATGCAACTTGTGTATCTACTATTCCTGGTTCTATGTTATCACCAACTAGTCGAACTTGAGGAACTCTAATAAAGTGGTTGATACGATGTTCGGCTTCTTTACGGGGAGCAAACTTACCCCTGTATCCGCCTTTGTTGAATCCGCCACCTCCGCCGGGCTTTTTAAATCCTCCCGGGCCAGATGGCCTGTTGAACCCGCCTCCGGGTTTTTGTGGTACTGCCATTTAATCTTTTTAGTTAACTCCCATCCTGAAAAGGGAATATATCTTTTGATTTGTAAAGGACCTCATTTCAGGAACTGAGGTGTTTAATAAAAATACTTCTTTTTGTATAAAGAAAAATAAATCTTGCTATTTACGATCACCTTCTGTCTTTGATCTCTTCAAGTGCTTCCTGTAAAAACTCATCAACTGCTTTTACCCCAGCATCTCCTTTTCCCTGGATACGAACTGCAACTTTGTTTTCATTCATCTCCTTTTCTCCAACTACCAACATATAGGGTACTTTCATCAATTCAGTATCACGGATTTTTTTGCCGATCTTCTCATTCCGGTCATCTACCTCGCAACGAATATCAGCTTTTTTCAATTTATCCGCAATGCTCTTTGCATAGTCCATAAACTTATCGCTGATCGGTAGAACTTTTACCTGCACTGGTGCCAGCCATAAAGGGAATTTTCCTGCATATTGTTCCAACAGGAAGCCAATAAACCGTTCATGGGTGCCAAGTGGTGCCCTATGAATGATCAATGGAGTTTCTGAAGCATTATCTTCCGAAGTATATTCCAGTTTAAAACTTCTTCCCTGTGAAAAATCCACCTGGTTAGTTGCCAATGTAAATTCACGGCCAATTGCACTGTAAATCTGTACATCAATCTTTGGTCCGTAAAAAGCTGCTTCATCTTTTACTTCTACAAAAGGGATCCCTGACTCTGTCAATACATTTCTCACCATTGTTTCGGTTTCCTGCCATAGCTCAGGTTCGTTTACATATTTCACGCCAAGCTTTTCGGGAGAATGTAATGATAACCGCATCACATATTTTTCTATTCCGAATATCTTGAAGTATTTCAGGTACATTTCATTCACTGCCCTGAACTCATCGTTGAACTGCTCTTTAGTACAATAGATATGCGCATCGTTCATATGCAGGCATCGTACCCGCATCAATCCGAATAACTCACCACTTTGTTCATACCTGTACACAGTTCCATATTCTGCAATACGATATGGAAGATCCCGGTAACTTTTAGGTTCAGCTGCAAATATTTTATGATGATGCGGACAGTTCATGGAACGGAGATAATACTTCTCCCCATCCATTTCCATTGGCGGATACATACTATCAGCATAATAAGGTAAGTGTCCGCTTGTGATATACATGCTTTCTTTAGCAATATGCGGCGTTACCACTCTTTTATACCCTGCTGCCTGCTCAGTTTCTTTTGCCAGCTTTTCCAGTTCTTCTATTATTATAGTTCCATTTGGCATCCACATGATAAGCCCCTGCCCCACATCATCATCCATTGTATAAATTCCTAATTCTTTACCAAGCTTACGATGATCTCTCTTTTTAGCTTCTTCAAGCATCAGCAAATGTTCATCCAGTTCCTTTTGTGAAGGGAAAGTAACGCCATACAACCTGGTCAACATTTTATTTTTCTCATCTCCTTTCCAATATGCTCCTGCAATACTGGTCAGTTTGATGGCCTTAATAAAAGAAGTGTTTGGAATATGCGGCCCACGACAGAGGTCAGTAAAATTTCCCTGTGTATAGAAAGTGATCTCACCATCGTTCAGGTTATTGAGCAGGTCAAGTTTATATTCATCACCTTTTTCTGTATAATATTTAACAGCTTCGGCTTTCGGCATTTCCTTGCGGATGTACTCACTGTTCATCTTGGCCAGTTCATTCATCTTTTTTTCCAGTGCTGCCAAATCTTCTTCATTGATCTTTTTATCTCCCAGGTCAATATCATAATAAAAACCATTATCAACCGGTGGTCCTACCCAAAATTTAACTCCCGGAAACATTGATTCTACTGCTTCCGCCATCAGGTGTGCTGATGAATGCCAGAAAGTATTCCTTCCATTATTATCATTCCAGGTAAGCAATTTTAATGATGCATCATTATTGATCGGTCTTGTGGCATCCCATACTTCGCCGTTAATTTCAGCTGCCAATACTTTTCTTGCCAGCCCTTCTGAAATGGATTTTGCAATTGCCAATGCTGAAGTTCCTTTCTCATACTGCCTCACGGCCCCATCCGGTAATGTAATATTTATCATACGTTCAATTGATCAGCTATAAAAATTAAGTGGGCAAAATTAACAAACTATTGCCGGAGTGCAATCATTCAATATGAACTTATTCATTAGTTTTGACACCGTTATGATCCGAACTGTCATAAATTATTTATTACCGATCCTTTTTCTGACCTCCTTCACATCAACAAGTTCGAATGCCCAGGATATTACCGGCATCTGGAGAGGATACTTTATTACTGAAAGATTCGAGCAGTATAAATTCGAACTCCAGATCAAACAATCCGGAAGTTCTGTTTCCGGTGTTTCCTATTCATATCTAAGTACTGTTTTTTATGGAAAAGCGACCTTAACCGGCATTTTTAATAAGTCTGGCCAGAATGCATTAATAAAAGAAATTAAAACTGTGGAGTTAAAAATGTCAGGCACATCTCTGGCATGTATAATGAAATGCATTTTTAAATATGAAAGATCTGGTAAAGAAGAATTCCTGGAAGGCACTTTCACCAGCAAATTTGAAAATGATGGACCTAATGTAAAAAAAGGTGATGATTGCGGGGGTGGTAAAGTCTTTCTTCGAAAAGTAACTACTTCTGATTTTTATACCGAACCTTTCCTTCGGAATAAAATTAAACCTGTAGATCGTCCGGTTATAGTAAATAAGCCGCCTGTGAAGAAAGATGAACCCAAGAATGATCCTCCGGTTGTAGTAAAGAAAAATCCAGTAACTAATCCCCCCGTTATCACCAAACCAATTGATAAGCCGGGAACTCCACCTGTTACAAAAAAAGATTCAGCAAGTAATAAGATCACAGAGCCTCCGGTAGTCAAAAAAATTACTCCTGAAATACCAACTCCAAAGGTGATTAAAGAGAGAAGCAATGAACTGGTAAAAACACTATTGGTGACAAACCCCAGCGTTACGGTGAAAATATATGACAATGGTGAAATTGACGGCGACACTATTTCAGTATACCTTGATAAAAAATTGGTTCTTTCCAATAAAATGCTGACCGCTGCCCCGCTGGTTGTCAAACTTAACATGGATGAAGAGAATGATGAACATGAATTGACGATGGTAGCCGAAAATCTTGGCTCTATTCCTCCCAACACCTCTTTAATGATCGTTGAAGCAGGCGAGCAACGTTTTGAAGTACGGATTACGTCCACAGAACAAAAAAATGCTGTGGTGCGATTCAAATACCAGAAGCCAAATAAGTAACCGGTTGCCAAAATTTATTACATCAACCGTTTCTGTAACCTGATAGCCGTCAGGCAAGTATTTTAATTACACTTGCTTTTTTTCAACTATTTTTCCTGAATAATGCTGCGACAAATATTTCTATTAATTGTGCTACTTCTGTCCCTTGCTGTTTCATCACAGGATATTAACGGCATCTGGAAAGGAAAACTGGTAATGGCCCCAGGTGCCTGTTTCCCAGTTTACAACATAGAATTGCAGATACAGGTAGCAGGTACAAGGATAACCGGGACGGCTTATCATTTTTCTGACTCATCTAATTATGTAAGAGAAAATTTTGAAGGTACATATAGAGCTGATAGCAATATCATTTCCATCCAGGAAAATGGCATTATCACTTTCAGGATAAAGGAAGACTGTGTACCCTGTGTAAAAAGATATGCCCTTTCTTATCATAAGGGAGGAGGAAATGTAGTTACAGAAGAACAGATAAGAGGAACATGGACCGGAAAGGCAACAGATGGAAAAACAACCTGTGACCCGGGCACCATCGTTCTTACCCGTTTTGAGAAGTCCTCCTTCAAGCCAGACTTTAAGTTGCCACCTACATTGACAAAAAGAAAGGCCGAACTGGTAAAGGAAATAAAAGTGGATACAGGTACCATACAACTGGATTTTTATGACAACGGCCAAATAGACGGAGATACCATATCTGTTTATGTCAATAATATGCCTGTGGTTTCCAACAAAATGCTGACGGCCAAACCTGTTTCAATTAAAGTGAAAGTTGACCTTGACAAAACTGAGCAAGAAGTGATCATGGTTGGAGAAAACCTGGGTTCCATTCCACCTAATACTGCCTTGATGATTGTTTATGCCGGTGATAAGCGATACCAGTTATATCTCACTTCGGATGAACAAAAAAATGCTATGGTGAGGTTCCTCTATGAAAAGCCCGGAACCGAAGCTAAAAAATAAATCCTTCCCCCTACCAACAGCATTACTACGAGTAACATTATTTTGCCACGATCGTTTCAATGTTAATTGCTGTTAAAAAAAAATAAAAATAGTTTGCATAAACTTGTCTTACGAAAATAGTCGTATATTCGGCCTATAAATCTAAACTATGGCAGCACCTAAATTGATAAAACCCACTGAAAGTGAGCTTGAAATATTGCAGATACTCTGGAGAAAAGGACTCGCAACCGTAAGAGAAGTGCATGAAGAATTGGGCCAGAACAAAGATGTTGGCTATACTACTACCCTGAAACTGATGCAGATCATGAATGAAAAAGGAATAGTAAAAAGAGATGATTCCATGCGGACACATGTATACCAGGCTGCAGTAAACAAGGAAAAAACACAAAAGCATTTATTGAATAAAATGATTGACAGCTTGTTTGGCGGTTCTTCCACACAACTTGTGATACAAGCTTTGGGAGATGACAGCCACAAAACAAGCAAAGAAGAACTGAGTAAGATACAGGCTCTTTTAGACCAACTTAAAAAAGATTAAACCAAGACCGGCAGCCAGGCTAATTTTTTACAATCACTGGGATGGGCGGCACTCAACAGCCTTTGGCAAATGGCTTTGCTGTGGGTAGCCTATCAACTGATAACCGGTTTACTTAGACCGGCTAAATCTTCCCCAAAAAGCTGGCTGGCATCTTCAATGATCATTGCAGGGTTTGTATGGTTTGTCGCCACTTTTATTGCAGCCCTTAATAAAGGAACTGAATACATCAATTCTTCTTTTAGTATATATAATATAGACGCAGATGGACAGATCAGCAGTTGGTTATTAAATGTATTACCGGTTGCCTCTATCGTTTATCTTATACTTTTGATTTTTCCAGTACTGCGATTCTTCAGAAATTACCGTTATGTTCAGGTTATACGGCGTTATGGTCTTTCCAAGATCAATATTGAATCAAGGATCTTTGTACAGAAGATTGCAGGGCGTCTTGGAATAAAGAAAACGGTGAAGGTCTGGTTATCTGAACTGGTGGCTTCCCCCGTTACTATCGGTTTCTTAAAGCCGATCATCTTAATACCTGTAGCTGCCATAAACCAGTTAAGTCCGCAACAGTTAGAAGCTGTATTGCTGCATGAGCTGTCGCATATCAAAAGGCATGACTATCTTATTAATCTTGTCATCAACATCATCAGAACCATTCTTTATTTTAATCCTTTTGTAATAGCCTTTATTAAGATTATAGAGTCAGAAAGGGAAAAAAGTTGTGATGAAATGGTGTTGCAGTTCCAGTATGATTCCCATGAATATGCTTCTGCCCTGCTGACACTGGAAAAAACAAATCATGCACAAAATGTTTTTGTAGTACCTGCCGCAGGAACCAATAACGACCTGCTTAGCCGTATTGAATACATCTTATCCGAATCAAAAACTCCTGCCCGGCCATTTAAAAAATTGGCAGCCTTGTTAGCTGGTATTATTTTTATCGCAGCGGTGAATATGTTTATTAATACAGCTAATAAAAAAAATGATAAATTAGTTGCTAATGCGATAGTATCATCCTCCACACAAGTATTGTTTGCGTCAGTAAGCCCGGTTACAGAACCAGTATCAGGGATAAATGAACCTACTATCATTAGCCATACGTTAGCAAAGAACAGTAAGGAAACACCGGAAAATAGAAAAGAAGAAAATTTTATCGCATCCTTTGCACCGCCTGAAATGATGCATGCAGCATTTGAGTTTGTAAACACTCCTGAACTGAAGAAATACCAGGAAGAGCAGGTAAAGAAAGCTTTGGAAGAATCCAAAAAAGTATTGGAAGAAAGCCAATGGAAGTCAGTAGAAAAGAATATTGCTGATGTAATGACAGAAAAGCAAAAAGAGGAACTGAAGAAAACCTACCTGAACGAAATTGAGAAATTTGACTGGAAGAAATGGGAGAACAGGCTTCGTTCAGTATATGATAATGTGAATTGGGAAAAAGTGAACCTGCAGCTTGGCAATGCCATAACCCAAATAAAAGTAGATAGTTTACAGAGAGTTTATAATGATGTAGCTGTTAAATTGAACGAAGTACAAAGAGAACTCAATGCCAGAGCTATGGAAGGCATTCCCGATAGTGATATTACTTTAGAGCTTATTACAGACAAGAAAAAAATAGTACAGCAGATATTAAGTGAACTGAAAGGCTTGCGGAATAAGAAGATTGTTCAGTTGTAACTTTACATTCTTCATTTTTCACATCTTATACTACCTTATTATATCCACATACCCCGACATGATCTTTCTTCCATTCTTTGGATTCACAATATAGTAGTAAGTGCCAATTGGTGCAGGCCGGCCATTAATAGTACCATCCCATGGTACACGGTATTCATCTGAGTGATAAATTAATTGGCCATATCGGTTAAAAACATCAACCGTAGAACCGGGATAGGTATCAAGATATTGAATGATCCATCTATCATGCACACCATCTCCATTCGGACTAAAGATATTTGGAATGGCAGGAGCTTTCAGCACTTTTACAAATACCTGGTCGCTGGCTGCACAACCTCCCCTTCCGGTTACAGTTAATGTGTATGTAATATCATCTACACCTAATACCGTAGGTGTTGCAATAGTATTGCTGCCAGCAAAGTACTGGTTGGGTGTCCACAGGTATGTAAGGTCGTTACCGGTAACTTTTGGTTGCAAAACGATTTGCCCTCCTTCCAGTACCAGCCTGTCGGGGCCTGCATCTACAGAAGGGAAAGGATGAATAGTGACAGACCTTGTGGTAGTTGTACTTCTGCATCCAAAATTGTTGTACGTAAATAAACTGACGGTGTAAGTACCCGGGCTGCTGTAGATATAATTGAAAGATGAATTGGTTCTTGTGTTTCCATCACCCATATTCCAGTTCCATTGTGTGGCAGTGCCGCCCATCTGGTTGGTATTGTCTGTAAATAAAATGCCTTCACCAATACAGGCCTGGGTTTTGTTGGTGGTAAAATTGGCAATTGGCTCCGGGTGAATAGTGTTTAGTACAATGATAGTATCATCTACACAACCTGCGCCGCTTGTTACTTGAAGTGAAACATTATACAAACCAGTAGCTACATAAGTATGCGACGGATTCATTGCTGTTGAATTATTCACTGTTCCGCTGGCCGGGTCGCCAAAATCCCAATAGTAAGTGAAGGAAGCCTGTGTGCCATCTGCAATGGAAGATTGGTTCTGGAATGTTGCATTTGCATTGGGCAAACATAAACTGGCCGGTATGGAGAATGCTGCTAAAGGTTGTGGATTCACAAATACTCTAATCACTCTTTCTACACTTACACATCCGTTGCTTGTTGTAACTCTTAGTTTCACATCATAGTTGCCCCATGTCGCATAAATATGTGAAACTGGATTTCCATTGGGGCTGTTCAATATTGGAGAGCCATCGCCAAAATCCCATGCCCAGTTGGTAAGTGTTCCAACGGGAGTGGATGAGGATTGAGTAAATGTTATTGTCTTTGTTTCGCAGGCTGGTGCTCCGGGTGTGAAATCAGCAACCGGGGGATCATATACTTTAATCGTTTGGGTAAGACTATCCGAACATCCACCTGTAGTAGAGGTGAATTTATATTTAATTGTATGGACTCCCGGCCCGGCTGCAGCAGGATTAAAAATTCCCGATGGCGATACTCCCGGCCCGCTGAATACTCCGGGAGGACCCGGTACACCGCCAATTTCACTGGCCTGTGTTATCTGGAATGGCAATGCATCCAAACAAACATCCGGCATCGGGTTGAATTGCACTTTCGGAGCAGCATTTACAGTTATGTCAAATAGTTTATCATTCACACATATACCACCGGAGTATGCCCTGTAGCGGATGGTAAATGTTCTCGTCAATGGAGTTTGGAAATTTGGATACAGGTGTCTGTATATTTTTCCGGTATATGGTGAGTTATCTGTATCAAATACAGCAGGCTGCCCGGCATTGTCCCAGTATATCTCGATCCTTGTAATGCTGCCCGGGAATACGGTGGATGCTTCTACTATTGAAACAGAATCATTGGCACATAACGAAGAAGGGTTGCTGACAGTAAAGTTTGCAACCGGAAAACTTCCGTTTACAAAAAGGTTTTGCAATATGGTATCTCTGCACCCCATATTGGTGGTTACAATTAGTTCAACCGGGTAATTACCAACAGCAGTATAACTGTGTTGCGGATTTTGTAAGATAGAAGTATTGTTTGCTCCACTTCCGGGATCACCAAAATTCCAAAGCCAGTTGCTGATATTATTAGGTGTTGGCACACTGCTGGTATCTATGAACTGTGCATAGGTATCACTCAAACAAACTGCCGGTATTATAAAACCTGCCAAAGGTTTGGGACTGATAGTTACGGGTTGTACAAAACTTACGTTGCTGCATCCTTCATCATTGGTAGCTATTAAACTTACATTATATGTTCCGGCAGCATTGAATGTATGAGATGGATGTTGTAATGTGGAAGTATTGGCAGCACCACTTGCCGGGTCACCAAAATTCCATAACCAGGTAGTTAATGAACCAACAGATGGGTTAGTATTATCCGTGAAATTCACCACACCGAATTCGCAAAGTGGCGTTGAAAAACTAAATGCCGCTGCCGGCAACGGATGAACTATAACTGTTGCAGATCCAGACTGTACCTGGCTGCATACTGTACTGCTTGCATCAGTTACACTGATAAGGTTATAAACAAATGTTCCGGCTGTTCCGGTCGGAACGCTAACCGTTGCTGTGTTGCCGGTACTTACTACATTCAGATTTGCACCGCCATTAATATTATAAGTAAATGTATATGGCGCTACTCCCACCCCGCCTGTAAAAGTTATAACAGGCGAAGCAGCATCTTTACAAACTTCCGTTGTACCGGATATTGAAGCAACAGGCAATGGATTTACAGTAATAGTAACAGAACCCGGTTGTGCCTGGCTACAGGTTGTTGCACTTCCTTCCTGCACTGATAAAAGATTATACATAAATGAACCGACTGTACCAGTTGGTACAGCTACTGTAACCGAATTTCCAACTGTAGTTGTTACAGTTTGCGTAGCACCACCATTAATATTGTAAGAGAATGTATACGGAGCAGTTCCTGCTGCACCAGTAAAAGTTACAAAAGGTTGTGCTGCATTCTGACATACGGAAGTATTACCGGTAATAGTTGCGGCAGGTAATTGTTTGACTGTTATAGTTGCAGAGCCAGTTTGAACTTGGCTGCATAGTGCCGGACTTGCATCCTGCACACTAACGAGGTTATAGGTAAATACTCCAACCGTTCCTGTTGGTACTGGAACAGTTACCGAATTACCAACGGTGGTTGTAACGGTTTGATTGGTGCCCCCATTGATATTGTACGTAAATGTAAAAGGAGCTGTACCAACACCGCCGGTAAAAGTTACTAATGGAGACATTCCGTTCTGGCATACTTCTGTAGTACCACTGACTGTTCCGGTTGGTAATGGTGAAACTGTAACAAGATGTGAAGCAGTATCTGAAAGACAACCGACATCGGTGATCAGTGAATATTTTACATTGTATATACCCGGTGCAGCATAGGCATGCGTTGGGTTATTTGCATTAGAAGTTGTTGCATCATCAAAATCCCAGTAGCGATGAATGACAGGTCTGCCGCCTGTATTCGAATTATCTGTGAACTGAACAGGATCTGGAAAACAAACCGGGCTAAAAGTAAAATCAGCAAGCGGCGGATCAAACACCTGCAACTGGTAGTTGATGGTTTGCTCACCGCTGCAACCATCCGGTGTTGGATTTTGTGCCACTACGGTAATTGGATAAGTGCCTGCCGTATTAATAGTGTAAGGTGCAGGAAGTTTATACCGGTACAGTTGTCTTCCATTCACTACCCACGAAGAATCAAATACAGGATTACTGATAGTAACATTAGGGAACAGCCCGTTAAAATTCCAAACGATCTGTGTGGGCTGATAAGGGAAGACCATTGAAAAATAAAATGGGGAACTTTTGCAGGCTGCTGGAAAAGGCACTGTGGCATATTGATTCTGTATGCTCACAAACTGGTAAAGGTCTCTTACGTTTGTACCTGCATTATAGCCATATGATTCTACGTTTCCATATCCGTAAGCTATGGCCACAAATCCACTGTCGGCAAATATCCGGTGTGATGGATTGATGAGTGTGGAAGCCGTCACTTCTTCCTGTATATATGAATAACCCGTGGCACCAATCGCAACCGGCGTGGCAGTATAAGGTGCACCGTCAATTCTTAACCCCGGCAAACCGGCAGTTTTTATAATGATATTCAAAAAATGCCGGGAAATATTAGTGTTCGGCGGCGTCAGGTCGTTCCTCGCAGAAAGAACCGTGATATCATTTAATGTTTGTTCGATTGCATTCAGTACGATCATCTCCGGGTCACTCTGCACACCATCGCAGGCCTGTGTTATCATATATTGCAAAACTGAGATCGGTTTATCTGCTGTAATGATCCTTGAAGTATTGTTACCAACCGTATTGAATTCGTAAAACCGGTTATTAATTAAGGTAGCAGGATTTAGCGGTACACCATTTACCTGTACTACTGTTGTAGGATCATTGACCAGTATCCTGAAAATATCATACGAACGCAATATGAAAGGAGCAGTAATATATGTTTGTCCCCATGATGCAATCGGAAATAACTGTTGATATAGATTATCTCCAGAACCTGCCGAAGGGCAACCCATCGTGGTAAAAGTAGAACCGGAAAAAACTCCAATCGGTTTACAGGGCGAACCCGGTGTTGCTACTGATCTTATAAAAGAACCTGTCAGGTCAGTATTATTAGCCGACTGGTATTGAAAAACATCTCCTTTATTTAATGTAATCGGAAATGTTACGTTTGCCGGATAAGTGTTGTTGGCATCTGCACGGGTAGGTGTTATCTCCACTGTGGTATTATCTTCTGTAGCCACTACCGCAAACTGGCTTCTTGAATTTGCACCCGAAACAGATGGATATGATGTAACAAAGTATTCCCGGCCCAGCACATTAGTTGGCAGCACCAGTGTAGAACCCGACCTTGCTGCATTCAGTATATGAGAATATACCACTACAGGAGTATCTGTTACTATATGTACTCCCCTGTTGGTGCCAATACCGGCTGTCTGGCTGTTGTATGCTAATGAATTATTAGGTGTAGATGAATTGGTCAATCGTAAAGTGGTTACCTGGTTGGCTGTAACGGTAAATGGTACTGAAGAACCATTCACTGACATTGTACCCGTAGCATTAACATCAGAAGTAACATATAATGCCATGCGGGAATTAGTAGCATCAATATGCCCAGTATAAATAATCCAGAAATCCTTTCCTTTATTGGAATAATCCTGCCCGGATACATTAATGGTAGCCAGCAATAGAACAAACAGTAATGATAAAGCCCAAACCCTTCTCATAAGCAAATAAGAATCTGAAAGATATTGAATTAATAATCAAAGACGAATATCAGGAAAGGTTTTTAAAATCTTTCCTGTGACTTTATTTATACTAAAAGGATTAATCTTTCTTAAGATCAATTTGCTGATAAATTTTTCAGTCATTCTCTCATTTTTTATTCCTTCCATCCTATTTTCACGGCATGCATCCACAGATCGCTAAGCTTATTAAATGTATTGACCTTGAGGAAAAAGAACAGGCACAGCGGTACCGGTTGGATCAGCAGCATAGTCTGAAAGCATTAAAGGCTGAAGGTCTTGCCCTGCATCCAATCATCATTACACGAAAAAGCTTTGGCTATGCAGATTACCCGGAGATAAATTTCAAACTTAGTTTCCCTCCCGAAGCAAACCTTTTCCGGGATGGGGCCGCCATCGAATGCTTCATTACCGGCGAAGAACCCATCAAAGGGGTACTTATCAGTCTCGATGGAAAGAATGGTGAGTTCCGCCTCTTTGCTCCCGACTTTCCTGATTGGATAGAAGACAATGGCGTCGGTATCAAGTTAGCTCCAGATACCAGAACCACTGCTGTGATGAAGAAAGTGCTGAATGAACTGGAGAACAATAAACCCCTGTTCAAACTTTTCGAACAACTGCATGAAGGTGGAAACAACACTGCACCTGTTGTAAAAAATATTTCCGTTGACTTCCGCAATCAACACCTGAACCAAAGCCAGCAGCAGGCAGTAAAAGCCATCCTGCAAAATGAAGACATCACCATCGTACATGGCCCGCCCGGTACCGGTAAAACAACTACTCTTATCGAAGCCATTGTGCAGTTAATTAAGAATGGAGAAAAAGTTTTAGTATCTGCACCCAGCAATGCTGCCGTTGATAATATCGCCAAAGGTTTACTGCAGCAGCATATCCGATTGCTCCGTGTTGGCAACACCAGCAAAACAGACGAAGCCATCTTTGCCCATACTCCCGAAGGAAGATTGGCCAACAGCAAACAACAAAAAGAGATCAAACAATTAAAACAACGGGCCGAAGAGTTTCGCCGCATGGCACTCAAATACAAACGCAGTTTTGGCAAAGCCGAAAGAGAACAGCGGCAATTACTTTTTAAAGAAGTAAAGAACCTGCGGACAGAAATAAAAAAGCTACAAGCCTACAACGAAGAAAAACTGTTTGAAGAAGCACAGGTCATTGCCGGCACACCCATCGGTATTTATGATGCAGGAATAGAACAGATGCACTTTGCTACATTGGTACTTGATGAAGCTGGCCAGTGTATCGAACCATTAGCATGGTGCATATTTCCCCTGGCAAATAAGATCGTACTGGCCGGTGACCATTGGCAACTGGCGCCAACTGTATTAAGTATAGAAGCTGCTAACCTCGGCCTCAATGTTTCAATACTTGAAACAGCTATACAGCATACACCCGTCATTCACCTGCTCAACACACAGTACAGGATGAAGCAGTCCATCGCCGGTTTCAGCAGCAGTTATTTTTATCACAATGCATTGCTCTCTCCTGCACACCTTGCCAACACCGGGACACATATCAGTTTTATAGATACTGCAGGTTCCGGTTTCAATGAAGAGCATGGTGCCGATGGCAGCAGCCTGCAAAACCCCGGCGAGTTAGACATTGCCGCCAAACTTTTGCAAACAGAAGAACTCTCCCCTGCCACCACCGCATTTATCTCTCCGTATTCGGGACAGGTAGCAGCCGCAAAGGAGCAATTGCAAAAACAGATCCGCATCAGCACTATTGATAGTTTCCAGGGGCAGGAAAAAGAGAACATCATTCTCTCCCTTGTGCGTAGTAATGATGATGGCGATATTGGTTTCCTGAAAGATTACCGCCGCATGAATGTGGCCCTTACCCGTGCAAAAGAAAAACTATTCGTTATTGGCGACAGTGCCACCATTGGTGCTGATGCTTTTTACAATGCCTTTCTTACCTACATCGAACAGCACGGCAGTTACAGAACAGTGTGGGAGTTTGAAATTTGATTTTTATCGCTTACTAATTACACTTCGTGTAACAGTAAATTCATAAATCTAAAAGGCAAAAAACCCCAGTGGAAACCGGGGTTCTC
>CAYVSH010000072.1:2754-15528 GCA_964453625.1 uncultured Chitinophaga sp. | reverse complement strand
AATATTAAGCCGGGGTAGCTCAGCTGGTTAGAGCACAGGATTCATAACCCTGAGGTCGGCAGTTCAAGTCTGCTCCCCGGTACTCATCAAAAGCTCCTTTAATGGAGCTTTTTGTATATAAAAGCTGAAATTTGACAATGCCTTTACTAAGACTTGCTAATCCTTCTGATGCCAAAGCAATTCTGGACATTTATGCCCCATATATTGAGCATACATCCCTCACTTTTGAAACTGAAATTCCTTCAGTTGAAGCATTTAGTAAAAGAATTGAATCATACCTCCAAAACTGGCCATGGTTGGTTTGTGAAATAGGTGGAATCATTGCCGGTTATGCTTATTCTTCCCGATACCGGGAAAGAAAAGCTTACCAATGGAGTGTGGAATGTTCTGTATATATACATGATAACTTTCATAATAAACGAGTAGGAAAGGCTTTGTATGAATCTCTATTTGAAATATTAAGAACACAAGGATATAATAATGTTTATGCAGTGATTAATTTACCGAATGATAAAAGTGTAGCCTTTCATGAAAAATGCGGCTTTAAATATTTTGCTACATACGAAAAAGTGGGATATAAACTTGGCCATTGGAAAAATGTAGGATGGTGGCGTTTGGTAGTAAATGAGTTTGGTGATGAACCGCCGGCTCCCATTCCTTTTGCAGAACTGAATAAAGATTTTCTTGCTTCTTTGTTTGAAGAAAAACAAAAACTGATACGAATTTAGTGGTCGAGTTTTATTTCAAGCAGACTTAATGAGATACAGGTATAATGGGTGGGCAGGTTTTCAGTTGATTGCGGGGTGATAGTTTCTAAAAAGGTAAATCCACATTTTACATAGTAGTCCCTTAGTTTATTATTCTCACCCCATGTATCCATCCGGATAAAATGTTTGTTGAGTTTCTTTGCCTGCTCTTTTGCCCAATTAATTATCTTAATGGTGTAATTCTTTCCTCTGAAATCAGGATGTGTAACGATGCGATGGATATAAATGGAGGGATCTTTGTTTCGTTCACCCCAAATGAATGGATCATCATAAAGAGTCATAAAGATGCAGGCTATCTTTCCATCTTCCATAATTTTCCATTGTCTTTTCTCTTCAATTTCCTTTTTAAGTAATGCATTCTCAAATGACAACCAATGCCAGTTTGATTTTTCCTTCTGGAATTCCCTTGCAAGGTCATATAACTGTTGCATTGCGGGTATATCTTCTTCTATACAGTTTAGGAATTGCATAGCATAAACTTAAAATAAAAAATGATCAGACAGCAAAAAGCCGTCCCGGTATTGGAACGGCTTTTTGAAAATATTTGTTTTATTTAGAAACTGAATGCAAGTCTTAAAAATAATCTTCTTCCGTTTGTACCCATTTGTACTGCATCCCATGCACCACCGGTTTCAGTATTGTAAGCCCAGTCTTTAGCTCCTCTAACCACGCCAAAATCAGGATGAGTGTTCAATACATTGTCTGCTCCGCCATAAAGTGTAAGGCTTTTGCAAAACTGGTAGCTCAGGTACAGGTCAGTAACAATCTTTCCTGAATAATCATATTGATCCGGCACACTGCCACTGCCGTTATCCAACGGAACAGTCGGGCTGATTCCTAAGCCATCTTCACCATAACCTAACAGGGTTACCTTTCCAAAATAAGTAAGCCTGGTGCCTGCAGTTAATTTTTTTCTATTGTATTCAAAGTTGAATGCAAACTTTGATCTTGGTGCAGATGCCAGAATGAATTTTTGTTCACGGTCACTCAAAAATGTTTGTTGTAAGAAAGTTGAACCACTTAGTTTTTCCGGAACGTTGATCTCGTCAATTTTCATTCCCTGGATATTTCCTGTCAGCAAAGCTTTGAAACGATTATCTCCAACTTTTTTGTTGTACTCCAAAACAATATCAACACCAGTATTCGTTGTATTAACTGCGTTTGCAAAAAATTGAGCAAGGCTTACATTTAAAGCCGCCATCTGGTTTCGAAGAGAGGCATCAAGATTTGGATCACTGCCATCAAACTGTCCGCTTAATACTACCCGATCCTTTATTTTGGTCATGTAGCCATCAACTGTAACATTCAGTTCGGGGGTAGCTTTCCATGTAAATCCGAGACTGGCATTTACACTTTTCTCTTGTGTAAGATCAGGAATACCTGCAGCTTTTGCTAAAGAACTATAATTAGGAGCAATCTTTACCTCTGCAATCAACCCGGCTTGCACGGTTGTAAATGTTGAACTGAAATTGATTTGCTGAAGTGATGGGGCCCTGAAACCGGTACTGACGGAACCCCTGATATTTACTTTTTTAGATGCTTTATACCGTGTAGCAAATTTGTAGTTATGTGTAAACCCGAAATCACTGTAATCCTCAATTCTTGCTGCAAGGTTAATAAGCCATTCAGGCGATACATCTAATTCGGCATCTGCATATAATCCCAAAACTTGTCGCTGTGCATTTACTTCATCAGCCGGTTGATAGCCGGGAAAACCCTGGGCTCCTGTTGCTTTATTAGGGTTATAGTTTTTATAAGAAGCTTCCTCTCCTGCAAAGATTTTATAATTCTCATACCTGAATTCTGCACCTACACCAAGATTGAATTTGTTGGAGAATTCCCGGCTCAGGTTAAAGTTGCTCGTATTTTGTAAAAATGAAAAACCTCCATCATCAAAATGGTTTTGTGCCGAACCGGCGGATGCATTAAAAGTTTTATCACCAAAAAAATGAAAATTATTTTTACCGATCGTATTACTGATATCCCATTTCCAGTCTTTTTTGGTTGTCCCTCTGAAACCACCCGTTACAGAGTAATCGTTTATTTTAGATTGAATATGCGGACTGTACCATACTTCGCCGTCATTGCTGACACGCATAATTGAAGGAACAAAAATCAGGTTGTCATTAGCATCAGTAGGAAATCGTTCAGGTCTTGCTGAGAAATTTCTGGTAAAGGCATATGCGTCAGATGATTTATGATTGTATCCTCCAAATGAATAAAATGTAGTTGAAGTGGAAATTGGCTGCTCAAGATTATAGAATGTACCTACTGTATTTAATCCTGCATCACCATGGCCACGCCGGTAAATATTAATATACATGGCATCATCATTCGTATAATAGTTTGAAGTATCCAGTGCCTGCCGGAAAGTTTTAGCAGAACTAAGGCCCTCAAATGTCAGGTTAACGAATCCTCCTTTTGCCAGCGGAATGCCAAAATTTACGTTGGCTTGTATTGATTGGCCATCCAGTTTTCCGGCATGTTCATATTGTGTAAACAGGTCAGGTGCATAGGCTGTGTTGAATTTCGGATCAAGGTATCCGGCTACTCCAATTGATCCGGTTATTTTATTGATATTCTTTTTTGTAATAAGATTGATAACACCAGCAATAGCATCCGAACCGTATTGTGCTGAAGCCCCATCTCTTAATATTTCAACTCTCTCAATTGCACTGGCCGGTAATGCATTCAGATCGGTTCCTGTATTACCCCGGCCCCTTGTTCCAAATACAGCTACAAATGCTGTCTGGTGCCGGCGTTTTCCATTCACCAATACCAAAGTCTGATCAGGGCCTAATCCACGAAGTGTGGCAAGGTCCACATGGTCGGCACCATCACTTCCGGTTTGTTTATTATAATTAAATGATGGAGCAGCATAGTTTAATACTGAGCTCAGATCCATTCTTGCTGTGGGTGCAGTAGTTTGTGCTACATTAATTACATCTACAGGTGCCGTACTTTCTGTTTTTACCCGGGCACCCCTGCGGGAGCCTATCAATACAACTTCCATCATGCTTTCTGCAGATATAGTCAAGGTAACATTAATGACAGGATCTGCTGCTGAAACTACTTGTGTTGCATAACCAACAGATGAAATTTCTAATTCATCATCTTTGTTTATTCCGGACAACTGAAAATTTCCTTCAGTATTGGTTGTAGTTCCGGCACCGGTTTTTACTGATTTTACAGAAATTCCTGCCAATGGGATACCATTTACATCAGTTATTTTCCCTCTGACTGTTTGCTGTGCAAATAGTGCAGAACAATAAAATGTGATAAAAAGAAAGAGAAACTTTCTCATACAGTTTGTTTTAATCCTGCTGGTGGTGCAGGCGGTTAATTGATTACTCAATATAAACCAATTCCTTTCTTGTTCAAATGGGTTGATTGTAAATTGACAATATTGTGCGAAAGGGGTGGAAAATAAAATGTACGGCATCAATAAAAAAAAAGCTGCAACTGCAGCTTTACAAATCAAATATTGGGCTTCCTATTTAGCAGATGCCGAGAGCTTTTTTTCCGATATGGTTCTGCCCGGGTATTGTGCTAAAGCATTTTCAAGACAATCCATTGCAGCACCAAGTGCATCAAGGTTCAGTACGTAAGCAAGGCGGACCTCATTTTTCCCCAGCCCTTCTGTACCATAAAATCCGGTGGCAGGCGCCAGCATTACAGTCTGGTTTTTATACGAAAATTCTTCCAGTAACCATTGGCAGAACTTATCACTGTCATCAATGGGTAGTTTAGCTATTGCATAGAAAGCACCGCCAGGATTAGGACAATACACACCCGGCATTTTATTCAACCGCTCGGTCATCAGGTTTCTGCGACGCAGATATTCCGCCTTTGGTGCATCAAAATAACTGTCAGGAAGATCAACTGCTGCTTCTCCCATTATTTGGGCGAGTCCAGGTGGACTTAACCGGGCCTGTGCAAACTTCATGGCAGCATCATACACATTTTTATTTTTGGTAACAAAAGCTCCAAGTCTTGCTCCGCATGCACTGTATCTTTTACTGATGGTATCCATTAGTATCACATGTTGCTCAAGCCCTTCCAGGTGCATGGCACTTACATAATCACCATCGTAGCAGAATTCACGGTAAGCCTCATCGCTGAATAAATAAAGATTGTACTTCAGGCAGATGAGTTTCAATGCCTCCATTTCTTCACGGCTGTATAAATATCCTGTTGGATTATTAGGGCTGCAGATGACTATAGCTTTAGTTTTTGAAGTAATCACTTTTTCAAAATCTGCAATGGGAGGTAAAGCAAAACCAGTTTCAATGCTAGATGTTATTGGTACAACGTCCACACCGGCAGCGCAGGCAAAACCATTATAGTTTGCATAGAATGGTTCCGGTATTATTACTTCATCACCGGGATTTAGGCAAGTAAAGAACCCAAATAGTATCGCTTCGCTTCCACCGGCAGTAATGATCATTTGATCATGACTGACATTGATACCGTTTTTGCGATAATATTCGACCAGTTTGCGGCGATAGCTTTCATTTCCTGCGCTATGGCTGTATTCAAGTGTTGTAATATCTGCATTTCGGACAGCATCCAGGATCGCAGGCGGGGTTTCTATATCGGGTTGCCCGATATTCAAATGATAAACCTTGATACCTTTTTTCTTAGCCGCCTCAGCATATGGTACTAATTTTCGTATTGGTGAAGCTGGCATCTTGTTGCCGCGGTTGGAGATTGTAAGCATTGGACAAAGGTAGGGAGTAGGGGTGAAAAGATAATGATAGAGCTAAGCACTGACGATTGATTATGCCGAACTAAAACCATCGGGTTTTAATATCCATATTATTGATTTTCTTCCATTGGACTAAGAAATGCCTGTTTAAGTGGAACAAAGTTTCCTTCGCATATTAGCCACGCCAGCTTTTTACTTTCGTATGCTATTTCACGGTCAACGTTGTATCATACCCTTTTAAAAATTATTGACAGGTAATAACATTCTTTGTAATTCGGTTTCAATCCTTGAATAAAAGGAGGATATTTTGTCTTTAGTAAATGAAGTACCTTCTTTAAGGAATCGTTGCACATCTGGATAAGATGCCGATAAAAAGAATAAAGTGTAATTGGCTTGTCTTTTCTAGTTTACATAACGGAATTAAGGATTACATTTTTCATAGCACAGCTTTGACTCCTTACTGAAAAGATTCATGCCAGAATTTTGTTGATAGTTTTCTATGATTTTACAACCAGGCATTTTCGAAAAAAAGTTTTGGAAAAATTAGTACAGATAATATTGATTCTGCCATTTCAATATTTTATTACAAGTTTTTGCGAAATATCAGATATCAATTTAAAGTGGGGATAAAATCCAAGTACTTGTCGGGCCTTTTCAAGTTTAAAACAAGGGTTTACACTTATTTTTTAATAAATTTATCCACCCTTTTTTCTATAAGACAGTAGTTGCTTTTTTATTGGGTAAATTACAAAAGCAAATTTCCGTGTTATCCTTTCAGGAAAACAAATACGGCTAAGCACAATAAACACAGGCTGGTTTATTGTAAATACATTTTTAGATAAGAGGTTTGGGGGCAAAGACGGCTGAAGTAGCATGTATCATTAAAAAGATGAGATTTAATGGCATGAAAAGATTTTCTACCAATAATGTTCTTTTGGCTGGTTTTGTTATATTAATTGTAACAATATCTATTTTTCTATTTGTCTCTATCCGTCAATCACAAAAAGTGGCAAACTCAGCCAGGCTGGTCAATCATACAGAAAAGATTTTACAGCATATACGGAAGATCGTACTTGCGGCACTGGATAATGAAACCGGGTCGAGAGGATTTGCCATCACAGGAAGTGAAAGTTTTATGGAGTCATTGTTACAAGGAAAAAAGAACATCTATGCTGAGTTAGGTATGTTGCAACAATTGATTGAAGATAGCCCTGATCAGTTCCCCCTGATAGATTCGCTGAAATTTTATATTGATAGACGTATCGCATTTTCTGACAGCATGGTCACGGTCCGGAAAATCCAGGGTTTGCAGGCAATTGTGGAAATGGTGGAAACAGAGATGGGCAAGAATTATAGCGAGAACATAAGGCGCATTGGAAATGAAATGGAACGGCTAGAAACGACCGTCTTGCAAAAAAGGAAGAAAAGGAATGATAAAACTGTTAAGGATCTCAGTATGATACTTTACAGCATGATGACTGTATTGTTTCTTTCTGGTATTTATATTATCAACAGGATCAAAAAGGATATTGAAGAACAAAAAAGATCGGAAGAAGCAATTATGCAATTGAATAAGGAACTGGAATCATTTACTTATTCTGTTTCACATGATCTCAGGGCACCTTTGCGGATAATTGATGGCTATGCTGATATTCTTACTACTGATTATACAGCGAAGCTGGATGAGGAAGGAAACAGGGTGTTGAATATCGTAAAAAGTAATGCCCGCAGGATGGGACAATTGATTGATGACCTTTTGAACTTTTCCCACATAGGAAGAAGGGAGATAGTAAGGCATTATACCGATATGACACAATTAGTGAAGGCTGTGGTGGATGAACAACTTGCTGGAACCACTGTTAATTATAAAATAGAGATACGGCAGTTGGAACCAGCTTTTGTGGATAGCAGCCTTGTCCGGCAGGTATGGATCAACCTGGTTTCAAATGCGTTGAAATATTCACAGAAAAAAGAACAGCCTTTTATTGAGATCAGTTCCTCAAAACTGGGAGCAAATATTATATATTCAATTAAAGATAACGGGGCGGGGTTTAATATGAAATATGCTGACAAACTGTTTGGTGTTTTTCAACGATTACATAAGCCAGCAGAGTTTGAGGGAACGGGCATAGGCCTTGCATTAGTTAACAAGATAGTGGTAAAACATGGGGGTAAAACTTGGGCTGAATCTGAAATTGGAAATGGGTCAACCTTTTACTTCAGCATACCGGCAGATACCATATAAGTTGAAATAGCTGAACATGATTAAACAAGAAAACATGTTAAACACAGAAGTTGAAATACTGCTTATAGAAGACAATCCACATGAAGCTGAGCTTACTATTCGTGGGTTAAGAAAATATAACCTTGCCAACAAGTTGGTACATATTGATGATGGTGAAGAAGCTCTTGATTTTATTTTTGCCAAGGGAAACTATGCTAATAATAAAAAAAGGATACAACCTAAATTGATTTTGCTTGACTTAAAGTTGCCAAAAGTGGATGGTTTAGAAATATTAAAAAGGGTGAAAACAAATGAGAGTACAAAAACGATCCCCGTTGTTATACTTACTTCTTCAAAGGAAGAAAAAGATATAATTGAAAGTTATAAACTCGGTGTTAACAGCTATATAGTAAAGCCTGTAAACTTTGATTCATTTATCTCTGCTGTTGCAGATGCAGGGTTGTATTGGGTGCTGTTGAACCAAAACCCGCAAACCGTAAAATAAATTTTGATAAACTCCCGCTATGAAAAAAGACCTGAAACTATTATTGCTGGAAGATGACCCTGCCGATGCAGAATTTATACAGATTCTATTACGCAGGGCTGGGTTAAGTTTTACTGCAGTTGTTGCCAGTAATGAGGAAGAATTTCTAACTGCATTAGCTACTAATGGTTACGATGCTGTTCTTGCGGATAATGCTTTGCCCCAATACAGTTCGATGGAAGCATTAAAACTACTGCGTATTACAAATCCGGATATAGCATTTATACTGGTTACAGGAACTGTATCAGAAGAATTTGCCGTAAATATTATTCAGCAAGGGGCAGATGATTACATTCTGAAAACAAACCTTACCAGGCTGCCTTCGGCTATCAGCAATGCTATTGAGAAGAAAAGAAATATGGTGGAAAAAGAAAAAGCAGTAAAGGAAACAATCAAGGAAAAGGAATTGTCCGCATCTATTATAAACAGCCTCCCCGGCATCTTTTTTCTATGTAACAGCCAGGGGAGATTTTTAAGGTGGAACAAGAACTTTGAACAGGTA
Source organism: uncultured Chitinophaga sp. (assembly GCA_964453625.1). GTDB lineage: Bacteria > Bacteroidota > Bacteroidia > Chitinophagales > Chitinophagaceae > JJ008. The sequence continues at coordinate 6,783 of CAYVSH010000072.1, read as the reverse complement.
TCAGGGTATTCTTCCGGTGAAATGGCAATGATGACACCTGAATACTTTTTTTCAGGTACAGAACAAGATCACTTCAGGCATTACATGTATAGTTGCATAGAAAAAGGCAGCGGTCAAACAGAAGTCACTTTTGTAACAAGAGATCAATTGCACATTCCTTATTTTTTTACATGTATGGCTATTAATTATGAGAATGAGCACTGCCTCATCTTCGTAGGACTTGATATTTCTGCACGGAAAGAATCAGAAAAGCAGTTAATGCAATTAAACGAGGAATTACATGATGTTTCATCACACCTGGAAACGATAAGGGAGAATGAACAAAAAAGAATTGCCAGGGAAGTGCATGATCAGTTGGGACAGCAATTAACGGGATTGAAGATGGATATTTCCTGGATAAAGGATAAGATACAGAAAGAGGCAAATAGCGAAATTATAATGGACAGGTTGGAAAACATGTCATTACTGGTGGATGAAGCAGTAAACACAGTGAGAAAAGTAGCTTCAGATCTTCGGCCACCCGTATTGGATGATTTTGGAATTGTAGATGCTTTGGATTGGCATAGTAAAGAGTTTACAAAGCGATCTGGAATTATGGTTGACTTTAAATCCAATTTAGAAAGCATAGTGATAGATCAATCCGTCAGTATCGGGCTGTTCCGTATTTACCAGGAAGCATTGATCAATGTGGCCCGTCATGCTGAAGCTAATCATGTTCATACATCTTTAGAACTTACACAACAGCAATTATTATTGATTATTACAGATAATGGCAAGGGGTTTGACATGGGCCATGATAAAAAAACGTTGGGGTTACTCGGAATGAAAGAAAGGGCTTATATGATTGGAGGCTCTGTGCATATAGAAAGCAAACCCGGGTACGGTACCACTGTTATTATTTCAGTATTGATCAATGGGCTAAACAAAAAGGATAATGATCAGACCTTGCAGTTTTAGCTTGCTGTGCATTTAATATTTGTTTTCAGGGGGGCTATTCTTATCTTTCCGAAAATTATTCGAATGAAAAATAGATTCACCGGCTTTCTGTTTTTATTGGCTTGTACTTTTTGCAGTGCACAGGATGTAGAGTATAAAAAAGGAATGATACAGGTAAATGGTAAGGACTTTGCCAAAATGGAAGTAACCAAACAAAACTTCGGACTTACCAAATCTTTCGAGGTTTTTTCTTTAGCAGGCGAGAAAATTGCGATCGCTGCACCGGCAACGGAGTTTGAGCAGGATAAAAACGACAATTCATATCTTTTTTACAGAGTCACTTTCTTAACAGCCAACCAGGTGGGGATTTTTAAAGTGGCTTCACTGGGCCAGGAAAAATCTTTTGCAAAACTCATCGGCGGTAGTGGCATCCTTGTAAATGATAAGGCAGATGAAAATAAAGTAAAAGAGTTTATAGCTGCAAAAGGGGCAAGCCCAAGGATAGCTGTGGATTATACACTTGTTAGCAGGAATAAAAGCTGGCCAATATCCCTATTAAAGGAAAAAACAATTGAGCAAAATTCAAAGATTATCGGAAGCTTTAAACCAACCGGCTCTGCCAATGGTGCGGACTACTATGAGTTCTTATTACCATCAGGTGTGATAATAGCTAAAGTATCTTTTACCGGCGGAAACAATATGCAGAACATGGAAATGTTTACAGCTAAAGATAATTTGAAAAGGGTGGTACCAATGGCTACTACAGACAAGCTTATTGTTGCTGATGCCAGTATTGATAAAAATCAGTTTGCTTTAAAAAGAATTGCTAAATGGCTGGTAGATAATCAGTATTTATAACCAGGGAAATCCACACATAAAAAAAATCCTTCCTGTTTGCAGGAAGGATTATAATCAATTTAAAAAGAAGGATCAATTTTTTGACTTTGCCTTATCGCCTTTTTCTTTCAAATATGCTTCATAGGCTTCAGCAGTCAGCACTTCACCGATAATACGAACGGTTTTAGGCATTTCAACACCAGCTATTGTAATATGAACATCTTTATTGATAATACCAACTGCGGCAGCATTGTACTGTACTTTTAATAAGCCAACCTTACCTGGTTCAATAGGCTGTTCGGGTTTTTCAGGAACTGTGCATCCGCAGGAGGCAGTCGCATTGGCAATAACTATAGGCTTATCTGAAATATTTTTTATTTCAAAGCTATAAGTAACAGGTACGCCTTGTTTTACTTTCCCGAAATCATGTGTTTCTTCATTCATTTTCACCACTTCATCTGCTTTTGGTTGTGCCATTGCTCCAAGGGTGAATGCAAATACTACTGATGCAAGTAAAAAGATTTTCTTCATGGTTGATAAAATTTAAAAGGATTGTTTTTTTAAGAAATCAACAGAGGCATTGGCTGGTGCAGAACCATCAGGTGCTTTCCAAACCTGTCCTTTGATCTTGATTTGTTTTGATTGATTTGTATTATATATAACTGTGATAAATTTTTCAAATGGACCTTCAGCAGCGGCATTATATCCAACTTTGATCTTGGCAGTGGCCCCGGGAGCAATTGGTTCCTGGCTCCATTCTGGTGTGGTACAACCACAGGTAGCAGTTACATTATCCAGCTTTAAAGGAGTTTTGCCCGTATTGATCACTTCAAAAGTGTAATAAACAGGTTTGCCTTGCGGGATCTTTGAAAAATCATGTTCCGTTTCTTTCAACTTCAATATATCATCCGTAGCTACTTGTGTAACAGGGCCATGATTATGGCCATCATGTTCATTGTGTCCCCCTTGGGCTTCCAATGAAACTGAAACCAGGAAAACCAAAACAAGTATTGATAATTTTTTCATTGCTAATCCTTTGGAACTCCAAATTTAGTAAACAGATGGCATATAAAATAGAGTGGTTGCAGCCTTAACATCTATTTTTTTACAGCCGGATTTTGGGCATTCATAATGCTTATTTTTGCCGCATGGATAATACCCAATCTGCGATTGCTACAGATGAGGCAAAATTATCATTTGATAAATTTCGCCAGGAAGTATTACAGGATTTTAAAATAGCCTGTATCAGCCGGGAAACCAGCCTTTTAGGCCGGAAGGAAGTATTAAGTGGCAAAGCCAAATTCGGCATTTTTGGCGATGGGAAAGAACTGGCGCAGGTAGCCATGGCCAAGTTTTTTCAGCAGGGAGATTTCCGTAGCGGATATTACAGGGATCAAACTTTTATGCTGGCTGCAGGGCTGGCCACCACCGAACAGATCTTCGCACAATTATATGCAGATCCTGATTTGACCCGTGAGCCTTTCAGTGCTGGCCGTCAAATGAATTGCCATTTCGCCACACCAATGGTGAATGAACAGGGTGATTGGCTTGAGTTATCTTCTCTCAAAAATATTTCAAGTGATATTGCACCCACAGCCGGACAGATGCCAAGGGCACTGGGATTGGCATTTGCATCTAAAGCTTTTCGCAATATTGAACAATTACATGCATTTAAGTCACTTTCAGAAAATGGTAATGAAGTTTGTTTTGCCACAATAGGTGATGCTTCTACCAGCGAAGGACATTTTTGGGAAACAATCAATGCAGCCGGTGTATTGCAGGTTCCATTGGCCGTTTTTGTATGGGATGATGGGTATGGTATATCTGTTCCTAAAAAATACCAGACCACCAAGTCATCTGTTTCGGATGCGTTAAGTGGCATGCAGAAAAAAGAAGATACCAACGGTATTAATATATACAAGGTAAAAGGCTGGGACTATGCCGGCATGTGCGAAGTGTTTGAAGAAGGTATCCGCCTGGCAAGGGAATCACATACACCTGTATTATTTCATGTGGAAGAAATAACACAACCGCAAGGTCATTCAACTTCCGGAAGCCACGAAAGATATAAATCGCCGGAAAGGTTGGAATGGGAAAGAGAGTGGGATGGAATTAAGAAAATGAAGGAATGGATCATTGCAAATTCTCTTGCTGATAGTAAAGAATTAGATGAGATAATGGAAAATGCGAAGCAGCATGTAAAAGAAAGTAAAGCTGCTGCATGGCAAAACTTCATCACTCCGGTTAAGCAACAGG
>CAYVSH010000072.1:0-2744 GCA_964453625.1 uncultured Chitinophaga sp. | reverse complement strand
TGAGTTGATCAATACAATGGCAAACGCATTGCCGAAACAAACAGCTGCCTTGCAACAAATCGCAAACGAGTTATCGGCCAGCCGTGAACCACTGAGAAGAGATGTATTAAAAGCTTTGGCCAATGCGTTATTATTGGCTGGAAATGCAGATGTGGCTTTCTGGACAAAAGATTATTACAATGATCTGTTAACCGAAAACAAAAAACTTTACAACACTCATCTGTATAATGAAGGGCCAAAGAGTGCCTTAAAAGTATCTGAAGTAAAAGCGGTATTTGATAGCGAAGCCCAAATGCTGAATGGTTTTGAAGTGTTGAACCGGTATTTTGATCAGTTGTTTACCACAAACCCTAAAGTGGTGGCTTTTGGTGAAGACCTTGGATATATTGGTGATGTAAACCAGGGTTTCAGCGGCTTGCAGGAAAAACATGGCAGCCAGCGGATTTTTGATACAGGAATAAGGGAGCTAACCATTATGGGCCAGGCAATTGGTTTGGCAGTAAGAGGCTTAAGGCCGATTGCTGAAATACAATATCTCGATTATCTTCTTTATGGCTTACAACCATTGAGTGATGATGTTGCCACATTGCATTACCGAACAGCAGGACAACAAAGTTGCCCGGTTATTATTCGTACAAGAGGCCACAGGCTGGAAGGCATCTGGCATAGCGGTTCGCCAATGGGAATGGTCATCAATTCACTTCGGGGTATGTATGTTTGCGTTCCCAGGAATATGACACAGGCAGTGGGTATGTACAATACATTACTAAACAGCAATGACCCGGGTCTTGTGGTGGAATGCCTGAATGGTTATCGCCTCAAAGAAAAAGCACCTATGAATTTATTGGAGTACACAGTTCCATTGGGTGTTCCTGAAGTAATAAAAGAGGGAACCGATGTAACAATAGTTTCATATGGCTCTACTTTGCGCATAATACAGGAGGCCGTTGCAATATTGGAACAGAGTGGTACCGGTTGCGAAATTGTGGATGTGCAGACTTTGTTACCGTTTGATATCAATCATAAGATACTTGACTCACTCAAAAAAACAAACCGTATTGTTTTTATAGATGAAGATGTGCCCGGCGGCGCAGCGGCATTTATGTTCAATAAAGTAATGGAAGAACAGGGTGGGTACAAGTACCTGGATGTGGCTCCCAGAACAATAACCGGTAAAGCTCATCGCCCTGCATATGGAAGTGATGGTGATTATTTCAGCAAACCCAATGCAGAAGAAATAATCGCTGTTATCAATGAAATGATGGCTGAGTAAGAAGAAATCTTCAGAGTCCTGTCAGTTTGAAAATACTGATCAATATTAATGGAACCACAGAGACACAGTGTGCACTGTGGTACACAGTGAATTCACTATGTATCTCTGTGTCTTTGTGGTTAAAAAATCAAACTCACCCATTACAAAAACTTCCATATTTCCCGATACTCAGCTAAAAAGTTGTATCTTCTCGGACAATCTTTTCATTAACCAAAAACAACAACCATGGGAATAGTTAAAGTAATTGAAGTCATTGCTTCATCCGATAAAAGTTTTGATGATGCCGTTGCACAGGCAGTGGCTGAATCTTCAAAAACAGTACGCAATATTGATTCTGTTTGGGTAAAGGATATGAAAGTGCATGTAAAGGATGGAAAGATAAAATCTTACGGTGTTATCTGTAAAGTTTCTTTCCGGCTGGATGCTGAGAAAAAGGAAAAGAAAAGCAAGAAAGAAAAGAAAGAGAAAAAGGATTGATCAATAGTAAAAGTATTGCTCCACAAGCATCCCATTCTGCTAAATCGGAATGGGATGTATTATTTTTGAGAACGGATGCCAACCCATTTCCTCTATATCATAGATATTCTTGGAACGATTTCCTTTGCTGTATCCGGTGCATTCCTGGCAATGGATAAAAAACTGGATCCCTTTGGTGTGTTGGTCATTTCATTTGTTACCGCAATCGGTGGTGGTACACTCAGGGATATTCTGATCGGCAACCTGCCGGTAAGCTGGTTGCAGAATGAAACGGCAACAATAGTTATTTTTTGTTCTGCAGTTGTCACCATGTTCTTTGGAAAATATCTCAAACACCTCTCCACTACACTATTCTTATTTGATGCGTTAGGTCTTGGCCTGTTTACCATTGTTGGCATTAAATTGGGCATTGCACAAAATTTCAGTGTTGGTGTTTGTATTACATTGGGTACCATCACTGCCTGTTTTGGAGGAGTGGTAAGAGATGTGCTGCTGAACAATATACCTTTACTCTTCAGGAAAGAGATCTATGCAATGGCCTGCATTATTGGTGGCCTTATTTATTTTTTATTGCGGGAACTGAAATTAGATGCTGATGTGATAACCATACTTTGTATCCTCATCATTTTTGTCATCCGGTTATTGGCAGTGAGGTATAAAATCTCTTTACCGCAGATGTATAATTCAAAAAATTAGAAAATGAAATGAGTCATAAAATTTTCGAGCTATTATTTTAGTTGGCGTAGAAAATTTTATGGCGAATTACATGTGACAAATTACTAAAACAAAAATTAACACATGAAACTGGCCATTTTCCAAGTAGATGCATTCTCCGATAAGTTATTTGCTGGAAATCCTGCTGCTATAGTTCCATTAGAGAAATGGATTAAAGACGACATCATGCAGAACATTGCTATGGAAAACAACCTGGCAGAAACTGCTTTTTTTGTTCCGAAAGGAAATGATTTTGAGATAAGATGGTTTACACCGGCAT
>CAYVSH010000071.1:0-15729 GCA_964453625.1 uncultured Chitinophaga sp. | reverse complement strand
TCTTCCTTGTCTACTTCTCCGCTATGGCAGGCATCTATCAGCATCAGTTTCTTCCTTGCAGGGATACTGTCAAGCAGGTTCTCCAGTTCATCATAGGGCAGGCCGTTCTCTTCGGGTTTGTTGAAGTTGACGGTGTAGGTACTGAGGTAATAATCATAATCCTTGCTCAGCATACCGTGACCGGAGTAAGAGATGATCACTTTATCATTAACGGATGTCTTTTGCAGTTTCTGTTTTAAGGCTTTTACTTTTTCTGTTGATACGTTTTCATTGAACAGCGTATCGATGGTTATGCTGTCTTTGTACTTCTCTTTTAGCTTTATGGCAAGGTCCCTGATGTCCTTGCTGCTGTACTGCAGGTCGTATTTGCTGTCGGCAAACTTATCCATGCCGATGCCGATAAAATGAAGGGATTCTTTTTCTTTTATAGCTGGTGTGTAGTTTACATACAGGGGCATGCGGTAGCTTTCTGTTCCGTTTACATTGGTGATGGAGGTTTCTATCCGGTTCTCTCCCTGTGAAAGCTTTACAGTTATTGTTGTGTCAAGATCGTTCCTGTTTCTTTTTTTGACGCTGATACCTCGCTGACCAAACAAAGGTGCTTCGTTGATCCAGATATTGAAGCGGTCGAGTTTGTAAGTGCTGTCAATTCCTTTGATTCGCAGTTTGAGTGTGCCGTTCTTTTGTTCGTATTCTATTTCATCCCTGTTTGCAAAGTCGGCTTCGGGTACACTGTAGCCGTCTCTGAAGGCTGTGGTATCTATCCCCAGTTTCTTTATTCTTTTTTCCCAGGCTTTGCGGTAGCTGTTGATGAGTGCTGTATCGGTATTACCAATTGCCTCCAGTACTTTGTCGGGGCGGTTGTATTTGACGTCGAGTTGTTCGAAGGTGATGATGTTTGCACTTTTGTCAACATAATATAATGACTTTATTGCCCTAGCTGTGCCCTGGTAGTATCCGGAAGGCAACACGTTTATCCAATCAATGCTGTCGATTGAAATCAGGCTGTTTTTTATTCTAAATGAAGCTGCATCATAAATCCGAATCTCTCCATTATAAGTGTTAATTAATGATTGACCCTTTTTGCTAAAATTCATACCATACTCTCCATCAGGAAAGAAGAATTTTTTTGAAATGCCCTTTTCAAAATCATACACAATAGAAGTATCTAAAGCCCAAAAGAGGGACTTACCATCTGCAGTGTATTGATAGATATATTGGATGTTAAAATATGGGCCTATCCTCCTGGTTACATGAAAACTATCTTTATTTGAAGATTCTAGTAAAGTTACTGAGCTATATTCATTGATAAGAATCTCTTTGCCGTCTTGACGATATTCGGCAGAAGATATCTGTCCTGTAGACATCCAGTTAAATAACAATGCACCAGTTTTGCTATCCCAAATTTTGACTGAATTATCTTTACTTGCAGAAATGATTCGTTCTCCGTCTGGGCTATATCTAACTGATCTTAGATAGTCGGAATGACCTATAAGAGTATTCAAAATGTTTCCTGACCTATCCCATATTCTAATTTTGGTGTCTAAACATCCAGAAACAATGTATTTATCATCTGGACTATATTCTGCATCAGATACTGCTTGCGTATGAATGTATGATTGTTGCAACTCTCCTGTCTGTCTGTTCCATATACGGACAGTCCTATCATTTGATACCGTGAGGAAGCTTAGCCCATCATTGCTGAAGCGAACTCTTCTTACTATATCTTCGTGTACTTTTATGTTATATTTTATTTTTCCTGAAACCAATTCCCACAATCGGACTTTGTGGTCACTTGAAACAGTCAATATATATTTTCCATCCTTGCTGATGTCTGAGGCGATCAATTCGCTACCCGGATTTCTAAATGGCAGTTCTTTAACCATTTTTCCAATCTTATAATCCCAGATTTGAACAGGTTGACCGCTAATTTTATCAATAAGATAATTTCCGTCTTCAGTGAACTCTAAATTTCGAGAGCCTTTAATTATATCCGGCCCCAACTGATATAAGAATTTTCCGGTTTTAATATTCCAAACCCTTAATGCGTTTGTATACGGTTGAGTAATTAGATAATCCGGATGTGGGCAGGCATATATCTTTTGAGGGGCAGAGGGTTTCTGTCCAAAACTATCTCTTAAATAATGTTTTGCCTGCATTGTATTTAAGGTAGTAACCTTAACTGCCCTTGTTGAATCATTTGAAAATAAATAAAGGCCATCGGAACTTAATGTTGCAAGTGGAAGCCAGGGACTATTAGGAGAAAGATCATTACCGCTACCCCAAAGAACTCTCCCTGTTCTGGTTTCGAAAACTTTACAATCCCTAGTAGTAGAGTTTGCAAGAACAAATTCACCATTTAAAGAAAAGCTGTATACAGAAATAGGATCAAAACCCGTTTCCAGTACAGCTAGTTGTTTCCCGGTTTTTAAATCCCAGGTATATTGTTGATCTTTTATTCTGGTTCGTTGTAGTAGAAACTTTCCGTTTTGATCAGTTAAAAAATCAGAAGAAGCGGCATCAGGAATTAATATTTCAGTTTTAAGCATTCCTGTTTTAGTATCCCATATCCGAAGTATCGAATCTAATGTTGAAACAGTTATTATCATATTTCCATCAGGTGAAAACCCCATGAATGGTTTAATAAAAAAAGTTCCTATTCCACCTCTTCCTATCTCCTTTTTAAATCGAATATTTCCCCCAGGATGATCCCAAACATATAAAAATGTCTCTTCCCCAGACAAAGAAAAAGATAACGCCGCTAATAAATTTTCAGTCGGGCTGAAAAAAATGGAGTGGAGTTCATCATTGGGTACCTTTATAGAATATAATTCTCTGCCAGTATTGGTAGAAATTATTGCAGCGTTATTCAGGTCTTTTAACGTAACAAAACAGGTTAGGTTTTTATTAAACGAAATAGGGTGTTTTATTGCATAGCTATATAGCAGATTTCCTGTTCGTTGATCCCAACCTTTCAAAGAATGATCAGAAAAAATACCATCTGAAACAGAAACATAAAACCTATTATCCAATTTAAATTTGATAGTGGACACAATCCCTGTATGTCCAATAGGGACAACAAGCTTTGGTTGCTGAGCAGTTAAAGTCAATGGGAAAAGCAGAATAAATAAAATCTTGGCTACAGCCATATCCAAATTTTATTCAAGTTAAATTAATTCCCGATGTGCAGTCATACCCCAAACCAAAATGGTCATAAAAAAAATTCCCCAAAATATTAGCTTTATATTGCTAAATCATTTAGTTTTGGTGCCTGTCCCGGAAATTCCGGGATTACAATACGCAAATACATAATTTTAACCCATGGCAAAATCAGAAAAAACAGAAAACATGTCAACCAACAACAGTGAAAAACTAAAAGCCCTGAAGCTTACTATGGATAAGCTTGAAAAGGACTATGGCAAAGGAAGTGTGATGTTATTGGGTGAAAAAGCAGTACATGAACAGTCCGTCATCTCCACCGGTTCTATCGGCCTGGATGTGGCACTTGGCATCGGTGGTTTACCCCGTGGCAGAGTGATAGAAATTTATGGACCTGAATCTTCGGGTAAAACAACCATTGCAACACATGTTATTGCCGAAGCACAGAAAAAAGGTGGTATGTGTGCCATCATTGATGCCGAACATGCTTTTGACAGTGCTTATGCCAAAAAGCTGGGTGTAGATGTAGACAACCTGTTGATCTCTCAACCGGATTATGGTGAGCAGGCATTGGAAATTGCTGACCGTTTAATATTATCAGGAGCATTAGATGTTGTGGTTATTGATTCTGTTGCTGCCCTTGTTCCCAAAAGTGAGCTGGAAGGCGAGATGGGTGACAGCAAAATGGGATTACATGCAAGGCTGATGAGCCAGGCATTACGTAAACTGACAGCTACTATATCTAAAACAAATACGATCTGCATTTTCATCAACCAGATGCGGGAAAAGATAGGGGTTATGTTTGGCAACCCTGAAACCACCACCGGAGGTAATGCCTTAAAGTTCTATGCTTCTGTACGTTTGGATATTCGCCGCCAGGCACAGGTAAAAGATGGAGATGAAGCGATTGGTAACCATGTAAAAGTGAAAGTAGTAAAGAATAAAGTAGCACCTCCTTTCCGTGCTGCTGAGTTTGATATCATCTTTGGTCAGGGAATTTCAAAAACCGGAGAGATCATTGATATGGGTACGGAACTGGGCATCATTCAAAAAAGCGGCAGCTGGTATAGCTATAATAATGATAAACTGGGGCAGGGCCGAGATGCTGTAAAGCAATTAATGGCTGATAATCCTGAACTGGCGAAGGAAATTGAAACCAAGATCAGGGAGAAAATAAAAGAAATGCAAACGGCCTAAAAGCCTTGCAATCAATATATAAAGATGGGTTAGCAAGTACACCCTTTTACCACATGGTAAAAGGGTTTTTTAATGTCTTAACAATAAATTTATATACTTAGCATAATTCAATGTTTAAACATTGTATATTTGTCTTCAGCTTACAACCTTATGATGTTGTATATCGATTAGAATAATGATGGAAAACAAATATCTACATAACAACTCTGTACAGAAATGGATACATATTGTTTTTGCAGTCATCCTGCTTATATCTTTTTTTCTTCCCTGGGTGCAATGGAATGATAGTGTAGTAAAAGGTTTTGATATGCCTGCCGGAAACTTCTTTAAAATTTCTGTGGCTGAGTATGGGCCGGAGAACCCTTTTCCACAACTTGATTTTACTTTTTATATATTCTGGCTAATACCAGTTTCATTAATTCTCACTATTGTATTTGCCATTCAAAATAAAAAAAATGGTTTGCCTGCATTTATTGCCGGAGCCATGTTATTGGCTTTGACAACCGTGTATTATCTCTTTTCCAAAATTCTTGTTGACTTCGGAATAGGTAAAAGTGCTTTCAGCATGTTACAACCTGCCGCTTTTATTACTGTTATTGCAGCTATCGCCTTGATTGTATCTGCTACAGCTGCCTCATTTTCGGTAAAAAAAATTGGATGGCTTATCATAGGGCCTGTATTTGCTTTTGGAGCTTTTAAGTTTGGTGAAAAGAGGGTAATGGCGGAAACGTATAAATCAACAGACAACGTAAAAGCCGATTATACCATCTCAGCTACAGATCTATTAAATGAATTTATAAAGAATGACAGCCTGGCGAATGTCCGTTATATGGAAAAAATACTGGTTGTAAATGGTAATGTATCGCAGATTGAAAGGACAAGTGACTCCACCACCAATATCCGTTTTGATGATCCCTCAGGCTCTTATATCGTTTTCTCGTTCGACAAGGAGCAATATAATGAGGTCAAGGATATTAAACCCGGTACTCCTGTTTCACTTAAAGGATCATGTAGTGGCAGTATTTTCAGTGAAATACTTGAAACCACAGCAATAAGTTTTAAACGTTCAACAATAAATAAAAACAAACACAAACGATGAAAAAAACAATTCTATTTTTGGCTTTGGCCATTACAACCGGACAAGTTTTTGCACAAAAGAAAACAACTACTGCTGCAACAGTTGTATTTGATGCCACTACACCAAAAGATGCTTTACCAAAAGCTACTAATAACTCCGTTATCGGTTCTGTAAATACACAAACCGGTGAAGTTGCTTTTGAAGCTGCTGTTAAAAACTTTACATTCACCAATCCCACTATACAGGACCATTTTAATGGCGACAAATGGATGAACTCTAATACATTTCCGGCTTTTAGTTTTACCGGCAAGATTGAAAAGTTATCTAAAGTAAAATTCAATAAAGACGGAGTATACAATGTTACCGTTAACGGAACGATGAAGATCCGTAATGTAAGTAAAGAAGAAAAAATAGAAGGAACAATCACAGTTGTTGGCGGAAAGATAAAAGTCTCTTCTACTTTTGAAATTGAATTGTCAGATTATGGTATAACTGGTGCACCAATTGATGCCGGCAAAGTAGCAAAAGAGCCTAAAATAACTGTATCAGCAGAATTTTAATAAGTATATTTTATCATGTAAAAGCCTGACCATAAAATGGATCAGGCTTTTGCATATACTGTTATTCTTCAATTATTTTTTCCTGATGAACCAATTTTCCTGCTGCATCAAATCCTTCTACTACTATTTTAAACCTCTTACTGAAATCATTATTAAAGAAATTCACTTTAACCGACTTCGATTCTTTATCGGTATAAACATCCGGGTTCCAGTAAAGTGTGGTCCGGTTATCTGCCAATGAATGCCGGGGTTCAGATGTGTTATAGTCCGGCTGATAAAATTCTTTAGTAACAGAATACCCTTTGTATTCTACAAACTCAAGCTTTTCAGGTTTTTCGTCCTTATTTGATTTTTCTTTTGTATAAACGGCTAAAGCACCGCCCGGAGAACCGCTACCCACACCTACAAATCCGGCTTCATAAAATTTAACCAGTGCAATATCATCTGCCCTCAACACCCTTAGTAGGCCCATATTTGCTGGATACTCATCCAAAAAAATACCAACCAGCCATTTTTGACCAGACACCAGGCTTATGTTTTTCCGGTTTACAAAACTTCCCCCTTGTATTTCAAGTTGCTGTATCCTGTTCTTAATAAAATCAATTGCATTCATTGATCTGTCATTGGGTGGATTATTAATATTATCAATATTCACTTTACCCATTGATCTAAAAACACCAGAAGTATACTTTTCATTTACAATATCAATAGGCCGGGCATTTGCTTTTGCCTGCACCGTTACCCTTTCCAGTTCTTTTATCTCATCCAGTCTTGATTGTACAAAGCGATGCCGCTTTTCTATCTCTTCCTTGTTATTACTGGCAGAATTCTTAGCATTACCGGATATCATAGCTTCTTTTGGAATAAATTCAACAGTCCGAAAATTGATACTATTATCATCCAATATTACAATACCCGGTTTTTGTTTTCCATTCTTATCTATGTATGAATAAAAAAGTTTGGCTTTACCAAAAAATAAAACTGAGTCTTTCCTAAATACGCCTTTGCTATCCAATGGTAATTCAAATGTTTGCGTAGACGAATCTTCGGATTCTAAAAAAATGTTCAACTGCCCGTATGAAAGCGGTTCCTTTGTTTTTTCATCTGCAACGATGCCTGATAAAACAAGTAAATTCTGATCCCTATACTTTGGCTCAGGTAATTCGTTATTAAGGATTTTTGTCCAGTTAAAACGGCTCCATCCATGAGTAAGCAGTAAATTATCAATTCCCTGACCTGTGCTATCGTTTGCTTGTTGAAAATACCAGGCCGGGTTATTTATCTTTCCCTTCAGATCGGCCGTCAATAAAAACCTTGACCATATATTGTCATCATCGTTAAAACTTTGTGATGGCAATTCAATCACTGAAACCGAACAACTGCGCTGTACTGCTTCCTCAAAATTTATTTCTATAATATTCTCTGCTCTTTTGCCTGTTCCAACCTTTACTGTATTGAGAGTTGCATTGCTTTTGTATTCGCTATTATCAACAAAAACCAATCGTTCTGCAAGAGGTATCCAGTCTTTATTAAAAACAGTTAAATGCAGAATACCCGAAGGAAGACTATCTGTCTTAAGATGACCAACTACTGAAGGATAATCTTCGAAGTCGACTTCAATTTCATTTACTACCTGGTTGTTTACCTGCACTACCAGTTTTACAGTTGCAAACTCTCCGCTTTTGTTTTCAACTCTTGATAATTGAAATTTTTTTCCTCCTTTTTCATCCTGTACTTTCAAATTAATACCAGAGGTGCTTACTTCAGGAAGGGGATATGTTCTTAAACCAGCCGGGGTTTCTAATTCAGCTCTGTATTTTTTTCCTGCTATTGGCTTAAACTGCAATTTGCCAATGCCATCATGATAACTGTGAAAAGGGGCAACGGTAGTGTTCTCATCAGTTTTAATAATGCCATGTGCTTCAAACGGAATACCCCATTGGTCTGTAGCCTTGAATGCAACCGTGGTAAGAATGCCATGTATCATTTGTCCGCTTTCGGGAAAAAAATTTAATGATATATTTTGAGGTTCAGCATTTCCAGTTGCTGCTGATTTTGGATTATGGATGAATATATTCTTATGATAAATGAAATCCTCACTCCCGTTTAACATTACCGGTGTTAAAGCCCTGATATAATAATTTCCCTGCTGTAATGAATCCGGTATTTCAATATTTCCTTTAGCAACTGCACCCATTACGGGAAAATGTCTAGCTGCAACAAGCCTCCCCTTACTATCAATAAACTGTAAATAAAAATTACTGCTTATACTGCTTGGCTTCCCGTCTCTGTACAAATAGGCCTTGAACCAGATGGTTTCCCCGGCTACATAATATTCTTTGTCGTAGTGGATATACATTTTCTCAATCAAAAGTTTAGAAGAAAATGCATTTAATGCAGCTTCCGGCTTTTGAGCAAATAAGCTCCCACTTAATAAAACAACAAATAGCTGGAAGACTATATGTTTTTTAAACCCCTTGTTCATATATCAATATTTGCGTGAAATGTAACCAATTATAAAAACGAAACACCGCCAATTTGTTTTAGCGGAAAAGTTGACTGATGAAGATAGATTTTCTGACTTTATAGCTGCACCAATTATTATTTAGTTTATACAGACATAAGCAATTTATCCTAACGTCTTTCAGTAAATTGCATGTCCTCTATGCCTTTTAATATACATACCCCTTTTCCCCCGGCAGGTGACCAACCTGATGCCATCCGGCAATTGACAGAAGGGGTTCTGAATGGTGAAAAATATCAAACCCTATTAGGTGTAACCGGCAGTGGTAAAACATTTACCATTGCCAATGTGATCCAGAATGTACAAAGGCCAACTTTGGTTCTTACTCATAATAAAACTTTAGTTGCACAATTGTATGGTGAGTTCAGGCAGTTTTTTCCAGAGAATGCAGTAGAATACTTTGTCTCTTATTATGATTATTACCAGCCAGAGGCCTATATGCCGGTAAGTGATGTTTATATCGAAAAGGATCTAAGTATCAACGATGAACTTGATAAACTACGACTAAGGGCTACATCCAGCTTACTCAGCGGAAGAAGAGATATAATAGTGGTGGCATCTGTAAGTTGTATCTATGGCATGGGTAACCCTACTGACTATGAAAACGGGATCATTCGTATCAATAAAGGACAAACTATATCAAGACAGGCTTTTTTGCATGCACTTGTCAATTCATTGTATAACAGAACAACCGTTGATTTTAACAGGGCAACATTCCGGGTGAAAGGCGATACAGTTGATATCAATCTTCCCTATGTTGATTATGGCTACAGGATAACTTTTTTTGGCGATGAGATTGAAGAAATAGAAAGTATTGATGTGGTAAAAAACAAGCGGATAGCCACCATGGAAAATGCAGCCATTTTTCCAGCCAACCTGTATGTTGCACCAAAAGATATTCTGCAACAGGTTTTGTACGAAATACAGGATGAAGTTGCAGCTCAGGCAGAATATTTTAAAAAAGAAGGGAAATATATTGAAGCGCAAAGACTAAGTGAAAGAGTGAACTATGACATAGAAATGATAAGAGAGTTGGGTTATTGCAACGGCATTGAAAACTATTCCCGTTTCTTTGACAGGAGAAAACCCGGTACAAGGCCTTTCTGTTTGCTTGATTATTTTCCAAAAGATTTTTTGATGGTGGTGGATGAAAGCCACCAGACCATTCCACAGGTAAGTGGTATGTACGGCGGTGACAGAAGCAGAAAGCTGGTGCTGGTTGATTATGGATTCCGCTTACCATCGGCCCTGGATAACCGTCCGCTGAATTTTCATGAATATGAATCACTATTGAACCAAACGATTTTTGTATCGGCTACTCCAGATGATTATGAACTGGAAAAATGTGGCGGCATTGTCGTTGAACAGGTTGTCCGGCCTACAGGTTTATTAGAGCCTCCTATTGAAGTAAGACCATCTGTTAACCAAATTGATGACCTGCTGGATGAAATTGATAAAAGGGTAACACAGGGAGATAGGGTATTGGTTACAACATTGACAAAACGGATGGCGGAGGAAATGGATAAGTACCTGCACAAGATCAATATCAAATCAAAATACATACACAGCGAAGTTGATACACTGGAAAGAATTGAAATATTAAGAGAGCTTCGGTTAGGCACCATTGATGTATTGGTTGGAGTGAACCTGTTGCGGGAAGGTCTTGACTTACCTGAAGTTTCATTAGTTGCCATTCTTGATGCAGACAAAGAAGGCTTTTTGCGTAATGAAAAATCATTAACGCAAACAGCAGGCCGTGCCGCCAGGAATGTAAATGGTTTGGTTATTTTCTATGCAGATAAGATGACGGAAAGCATGCAGCGAACGATAGATGAAACTAACCGCCGCCGTGAGAAACAAGTTGCATTTAATATTGAACATGGCATTACTCCCCGTACAGTCATCAAATCAACCAAAGAAGTTTTTGCACAAACATCAGTTCTCGATATAAAAGGATATGACCCTGCCAAACCATATGCCATTGCTCCTGATGAAGACCTGGTAACCGTAGCCGCAGAAGAACAGGCTGAGTACAAAACAATTCCACAAATGGAAAAAGCTATTTCAAAAATTAAAAAGGAAATGGAAAAAGCCGCAAGAGATTTGGATTTTATGGAAGCGGCAAGGCTAAGGGATGAAATGTTTTTGCTACAGAAGAAGTTAGAAGAAATGAAATAGCCACAACTCGTAGATTTACGAATACCTCTCAAGTACTTGTGCTTTATTTTACCAGAATCAACATCTTATTGTTTGCACTAAGATGAACCTCCATATATCTTAGCATCAGAATACCTGAGAAACCAAAATTTTAAAATCCAATAAATCCAGTATTATGAAAAGACGTGTCCGTAAGATCGCCAACTTCTTTGCCTTCAACTTATTGTTTTTTGCTTTGTACCTGAACTTTATCCATAAGGATAAGCAAAATGCTGTTGGTATTATGCCTACCGCTTCTGTACAACAGCCTGCTGCTTTCAGTGGTACTACTGTATTGGTAGATAACCCTGTTCAAAAAACCCAGGAAACAGTTATACCTGCATCAACTCAGCAGACAGTAACAACAAAAGCTGAAAAAACAGAATTGAAACTTTCTATTAATTAAGTTTAGCAGCGTTAACATATCGGCTACCCTGTTCCTTTCATCTGGTACAGGGTAGTTGTGTTTTTACATATGCCTCCATTGATTTCTTTACCTTAGGGGCATGGAAAAGAAAGTTTTTTTATTAGATGCCTTTGCCCTTGTCTTCAGAGCATATTATGCCTTGATCCGCAACCCGAGAATAACTTCAAAAGGCAAGAACACCAACGCACAGTTTGGATTTACCAATGCTATTGTTGAGCTTATTAACAAACAGAAGCCGTCGCATATGGCTGTTTGTTTTGACACTTCTGCCGCAACAGAACGACACACCGATTTTGCAGAATATAAAGCAAACCGGCAGGAAACTCCGGAAGACATTAGTGCTGCCGTACCAGATATAAAAAAAATAATTGAAGGATTTAATATTCCCATCATTGCCAAAGATGGTTATGAAGCGGATGATGTGATCGGTACATTGGCCAAGCAAGCTGAAAAAGCAGGCTATGAAGTGTATATGGTTACCCCTGATAAAGATTATGGGCAACTGGTTTCAGAAAAAATTAAAATTTACAAACCTGCTTACCAGGGAAGTGATGCTGAAATACTAGGACCAGCAGAAGTATGTGCCAAGTGGGGCATCACGGATGTGAGCCAGGTAATTGATATGCTGGGCATGATGGGCGATGCGGTTGATAATATCCCGGGCATAAAAGGTGTGGGAGAGAAAACCGCTGCAAAGTTTTTAGCAGAATATGGTTCGTTGGAAAATACACTGGCAAATGCTGAGAATATAAAAGGAGCGATGGGAAAGAAAGTCCAGGAAGGAAAGGAGATGGCCATACTTTCAAAAAAACTGGCAACTATCATTACAAACGTTCCCGTAGAATTTCATGAAGAAGATTTTAAACTGAGTGACTGGAATAAAGAAAAACTAGCCGAGGTTTTTGCAGAACTGGAGTTTAAAACGCTAGGCAAAAGATTATTGGGTGAAGATTTTACCATTGCCACTCCGTCCAAATCAGTAGTTGAAAAAGAAATACCGCAAGGTGTGCAGACGGACTTATTTGGAAATATTATTGAACAAGCAGAAGAAAAAGAGGATACTGCTGAAGAAAAGATAGTTATTGATGATGAATTGACAGATATTAAATCCGTTGATAAAAACATCAACAATACGCCGCATGACTACAAAGTGGTGGAAGGTGATACCGCCCTTAAAAAGCTTGTAGCCGAACTAAAAAAGCATGATGAAATTTGTTTTGATACTGAAACAACCGGCATAGATGCCAATGAGGCAGAACTGGTAGGTTTAAGTTTTGCGGTGAAGCCCGGTGAAGCCTGGTATATTCCTTGTCCCGAAAACCAGGAGCAAACCAAAGAGATCCTTTCGCATTTTGAATCTCTATTTAATGATAAAAAGAAAACATGGATCGGTCAGAATACAAAATATGACCTGCTGGTTTTAAAGTGGTATGGAATAGAAGTAGCAGGAAATATTTTCGACACTATGCTGGCTCATTATGTTATTGAACCAGATGGTAAAAGAAGTATGGATGAGCTTAGTCAGAAATTTTTGGGATACGATCCGGTTTCAATAGAAGAATTAATTGGAAAGAAGGGAAAGACCCAGGGTAATATGCGGGATGTAGAAATTGAAAAAATAAAGGAATATGCCAGTGAAGATGCGGATATCACCCTGCAATTAAAAAATGTATTTGTCCCCTTGTTGAAAAAAAGAGAAGTAGAAAAAGTTTTCAATGAAGTAGAAAACCCGTTGGTGAAAGTGCTGGTAGAAATGGAATATGAAGGGATAAAAGTAGATACCGACTTCCTGAATGATTATTCAAAAGAATTAGAAAAGGATGCAAAGAAAGCAGAAGAAAGTGTTTATAAGCAAGCTGGAGTGAGATTCAACCTTGCATCACCAAAACAATTGGGTGAAGTATTGTTTGATAAATTAAAACTGGATGACTCTGCTAAGAAAACAAAAACCGGGCAATATAAAACCGGAGAAGATGTATTATTAAAAATGGCTGCTAAGGGTCATCAAATAGTTGATGATATTCTGGCATTCAGGGAGCTTACAAAATTAAAATCAACATATGTTGACGCATTGCCGTTACTCATAAATAAAAAAACAGGGAGGGTACATACTACATACGGACAGGCTGTTGCTGTAACAGGAAGACTTGCAAGTAATAATCCCAACCTTCAAAACATTCCGGTAAGAACAGAGAGGGGAAGAGAAATACGAAAAGCCTTTATTCCGAGGGACAGCAAACACATTTTATTATCTGCTGATTATTCCCAGATCGAATTAAGAATTGTGGCAGCCATCAGTGGTGACAAAAATATGTGCCAGGCATTTGTAGATGGAACAGATATACATACCGCTACCGCTGCAAGAGTATATAATGTAAAAGAAGGCGATGTAACAAAAGAAATGCGATATAAAGCCAAGAGTGTAAACTTTGGTATCATTTACGGGCAAGGTGCTTTTGGTTTAGCAGACAATCTTGGCATCTCCAGAACAGAAGCCAAAGAGATCATTGAAAACTACAAGAAAGAATTTCCCGGTATTCAAAAATACATGGATGATACCATCAACTTTGCCAGGGAGTATGGCTATGTAGAAACTTTGATGGGCAGAAAACGGTGGCTTCGTGATATTAATTCGGCCAACTTCACAGTTCGTGGCTTTGCTGAAAGAAATGCAATCAACTCCCCTATACAAGGAACTGCTGCTGATATGATAAAAATTGCTATGCAAAAAGTAATGGCTGCTATGAAGAAAGAAAAAATGCAGAGCAAGATGATCTTACAGGTACATGATGAATTAGTTTTTGATGCTTTAAGAACGGAAGCAAAAGAGTTGAAGCCTTTAATCATAGAAAATATGCAGGCGGCCATGAAACTGCCAAACAATGTGCCCATTATTGCAGAATGTGGTGAAGGGAAAAACTGGCTGGAGGCTCACTAATAAATATCTGAATTTCTATAAAAAAGTCAATCTCTTTATTATCACATAATGAGAGAGTTGCATAGCTAATCTAAAAGAATCACTTTGCTTTTTCCATTCCTGTATTTTTCTTTTAAGTGAACAGTAAATAATGTAAATTCAACATCCAAAACAAAATCAACAAATTATGAAACGAATTGCTTTGATCGTTAGCGCAACTACTTTGCTGCTATTCGCCTGCAACAGTGAAAAGAAAACTGATGAAGGCAAAACAGAAACCACGACAACAGAAAACAAAACAGATGTCAAAACAATGGAAATGCCGGATTCTGCCACCATGATGAAGAACTGGCAGGAGTATATGACACCGGGAGACATGCATAAAATGATGGCTACCTGGGACGGGGAATGGGACAGTGATTTAACTATGTGGATGGCACCAGGTGCTCCGGAAACAAAAAGTACTTCCAAGGCAGTAAATAAGATGATTCTGAATGGTATGTATCAGCAAAGTACACACACCGGTGAAATGATGGGTATGCCGTTTAACGGCATAAGTACTGTTGCATACGATAATCATGAAAAGCAATTTGTAACCACCTGGATAGATAATATGGGAAGCGGAATTATGGTATTGAAAGGACCATGGGATCCGGCTACTAAGACTATGACATTAAAAGGTAAAATGACTGATCCGGGAACTAAGGGTGAAGTTGCAGTTAAAGAAACCTTTAAGATTATTGATGACAACACTCAAGAAATGGAGATGTTTATTACCATGCCAGATGGTTCAGAATTCAAAACAATGAATATCAAATTCACCAGAAAGAAATAATACACCTGGTTAAAAGAAAACCCTGAAGCGATCCTTCAGGGTTTTCTTTTATAAACCATTCTCTTCTTTAAAAACGGTATCCACCGGTTCCCATAATTCTATTTTATTTCCTTCCGGATCGAGTATCCAGCCAAATTTTCCGTAGCTGAACTCCTGCATTTCGCCCACGATAGTTACTCCCTCTTCTTCCAGGACTTTTAACAGCTCTGCCAAATTCTCCACCCGGTAATTAAACATGAATTGCTTTTCGCTGGGATCGAAATAATTCGTGTCCTTTTTAAATGCACTCCAGACGGTATAACCGACATGGTCTTTATCATCCTTTTCCCGCCATTGGAAAACAGTGCCATAATCATTGCATTTTATTCCCAGGTGCCTTTCATACCATTCATAGGTTTGTTTGGGATTATCTGATTTAAAAAATACACCGCCAATGCCAGTTACTCTTTTCATTTTAATTTTATTTTTAAATAATACTAATTAACGGGTCGCCAAACCGGGCTTTCGTTTCTTTTGGGTGTGGTGGTAAGTTGTATTTTCTTTTCGCTTTTCACATGAATCAGCCATACATCATACTGCGCAGGAATACCGCTTGTATAAGCAATCCATTTTCCATCAGGTGACCATTGGGGAGAATAATCTTCCATCGTATCTTTTGTTAGGTTGATCATATTACGGCCGTCTTTATCCATCATAAATATCTCCCAGTTGCCTTCTGCGCTCTTCCCGTAAAAGGCAATTCTTTTCCCGTCGGGTGAGAATCGGGCCCCGGAATCGTATCCCTTCTTTTGGGTGATCCGCTTTTCATTCCTGCCATCATTATCCATTGTAAAAAT
>CAYVSH010000070.1:8512-16062 GCA_964453625.1 uncultured Chitinophaga sp. | reverse complement strand
AGGAAAAGAAGTACAGTGAAGCTATTACAGCTTTTGAAAAATCAGTAGTAACAGAAGAGGGAATGGTGTATAATGAACCAAGAGACTGGTTATTGAATCCGAAACATTATTTGGGCAATGCTTATATAAAAGCCGGCCGTCTGATTGAAGCCAAGGCAACACTTTTAAAAGATCTTGAAAATAATAATGAGAATGGCTGGGCATTATTCGGACTTTGGCAGGTATTGATGGCTGAAAAGAAAACAACAGAAGCAAACAAAATACTTATACGATTCAGGAAAGCTTTTGATAAGGCAGATATAAAATTATACGGACCTGTGTTTTGATCAAATTGAATTCCCTTTTACAAAATCTGTAACGAGGTAGCTGATGAGTTTACCGCTGGTGGCATCAGAACGTCCGTCGCTTAATCTTGTAGCTCCTTCGCAAATATGCAGGTAAGCCACTTTTGTATCAGCTGCAGCGAAAGAAACATATTGTCTAGCTTGAATTGGTGAAATACCAACCGGTGTCATGGCACTGCTCAGTGTGTTCTGAATTGCATCCAGGTCAAGGTCTATACCAGTCAGCGAATCTTCTGTAAAACCTGTAGCATGTGAAACAGCCTGCATAAATGTTCTTTTCTCATGCACAAAAATGTCTTCAAAGGTGATGCAATCTATAAAAGGATTATTCACAATATCGATCCATACATTTTGAGGAATATAATTTTCATGCAATCCGATCACACAATATTTCTGTAAGTATCCATCTTCTTCTGCGTAGCGAAATGCATTACCGCTGTGTCTTCCTTCCATTGCCCGGTAATCAGCATGAGTATCCAAATTGATACAATTGATCTGTGCCAATGGCAATACACCGGCTTTATGCCATCCTTTTGAACTTCCTTTGATAAGCGGATAAGAATTGTTATGCCCGCCACCAATCACTATGGGAATCTTTTTCGCCTCAGTGATTATTTTGGCAAGGTGTTCCACTTCATCATCTACTGCATTTAAAGCATGACGATAAGCATTTATCTTTTCCTCCTCTCCTTTTGCGGTAGTATCTATCAGGTATTGCATATCGCCAAAATCGAAATGTCCGACCAGTAATATCTCCCTGCCATCAAAAAAATCATTGCTCTGGTTATTCAGGAAACTTTGCAGAAAGGGTATCCATAAAGTATCTGCTCCTCCAATACCAAAATTACCTTTTACACCCAGGTCTTCTGGTATACCAAACAATACATATTTGGCAGATGATGCTGCAATGGATGCAGCTATATCAGATGTATTCTGTAAAAGTTCAAGCCGTTCACCTACTTTGGTTTCAAACCTGCGTAGTTTGGTCAATGATAATACATCCTGCTTTGAATAAACTTTGAGGTGTCTCATTCCTTCGGCTATGAACTCCTGTGCGGGAGGTTTAGTTTCCAAGTTTTCCATCTACGATTTTTAATATTTCGGATTCTAAAGCTATGGCTTTGTTCTCAATTTCTTTACCTGTTCTTAATATTTCCGTTACATAGTCCTTATCGTCATATCCTGAAGCATTAATCCTAACATTCATAAAAGCTCCCATCACAGCACTACGGGCACATAATGCACCTACACCAGCATCTGATACTGAATTGGGATTACCAATTTCGGCCATTGCTTTTATCACTTCCATACTTTCATAAGAGGCCTGCATTACTTTGAAAGGAATTTCAATGGCGAACTTTGTAGCTTCCTGAATGGCTTTGGTGCGGTTTGCTTTTTCTTCATCAGTTGACTTAGGTAGGCCAAATGCCTCCATTATTTTATTAAATGCTTTTGTATCGGCATCCACAAGGTTTACCAAATCATTCTTTAGTTTCTCTCCATTTTCAGCCCAATTGCTGAATTCTTCCCAACGATCATCCCAGCCCCTTTTATGAGCAGAAAGATTGGCTACCATTGTTGCTAATGAAACTCCTAAAGCTCCAACATAGGCACTTATGGAGCCGCCACCCGGAGCAGGACTTTCACTGGCTGTTTCGTCGGCAAAATCTGCCAAAGTCAAATTCACCAATTTACTATCGGTACTGTTCTTCAATAAATATTCAATCACTCTTTCTTCCGGTTTGAAAGGGCCTAATTCATCAAGCCCCATTGACTTCACAGCGATCTTTATCAATTCCTTTTCTGAAACACCGATCGATCTTTTTTGTTTTAGCAGAAAATATTTTCCAGCATCCGTCAATGATTTTAATGGAACCAAACCGACTAACTCACTTCCTGTTACTCTTATTCCTCTTGCATCAGCTTTCTTACATACTTCATCAAACGCAATATGAACCGGGGTAGTGTTTATATTAGTAAGGTTCATTGAAATTTGAGCAATACCGTATTCTTCAATGTACCAGCCGATAGCTTTTACCGCTTTCAATGTACCTGGCTTATTTACTTTTACACCGTTCTCTTCTACATTTCTGCCTGCTTCCCGTACATCAAAAGCAATTGCATTGGCTCTTCTTGTAGATGTGGTATTCAGATTGATATTATAAGCTACCAGGAAATCTCTGGCACCAATTACAGTTGCACCTCTTTTTGCATCAAATTCAGCAGGACCAAAATCCGGTTTCCATTCCGGTTGTTTTATCTTTTTAAAGAAACCTTCATATTCTCCTGCTCTTATTACGGACAGGTTGCTTCTTTTTTTATCAGGTTGGGCATCTTCGTACAAGTAAACGGGAAGTTGTAATTCTTTACCAACCCGTTCAGCTAATTGTTGTGCATACTTAGCTGTTTCTTTCATTGAGATATTGGCAATTGGTATCAGCGGACAAACATCGGTAGCTCCCATTCTTGGATGTTCACCTTTGTGTTTGCTCATGTCGATCAACTCTCCTGCTTTTTTTATGGCAAGAAATGCAGCTTCTATCACAGCTTGGGGGTTCCCGACAAATGTTACCACCGTTCTGTTAGTTGCTTTACCTGGATCTACATTCAGTAGCCTCACACCTTCAACTAATTCTACCTGATCGGTGATTTGTTTTATAATATTAAGATCGTTCCCTTCACTAAAGTTGGGAACACATTCGATGATTTGCTGCATAGTTTTTATTTCTAAAAAGATTTTCTATTAAATCCATTCACCGCCTATCATTACTTTATCTATCAGATTTGAACCAAAAGCATAAGGAAAATAAGCCAGTGAGGGGATATGTTTGGTTAATATCAGGTTTGCTTTTTTCCCTACAGTAATACTCCCCAGTTCATTCTGCAATTCCATAGCATATGCTCCATTGATAGTTGCTGCATTTATGACCTCTTCGGGCAGCATTTTCATTTGAATACAACTCATTGCCAATGCAAGATTCATATTCCCAGATGGAGAAGAACCGGGATTATAATCAGTAGCGATTGCTATAGCACAACCTGCATCTATCAGTTTTCTTGCTGGTTGAAAAGGCATTCTTAAAAAGAAAGCGGCAGAAGGCAATAATGTGCCAATAGTATTTGAATTTGCTAATATTTTAATGGCATCGTCATCCATTGTCTCAAGGTGATCTACACTCACTGCTCCAAGCTTAACTCCAACTTGTGTTCCCCCGGATAAATTCAATTGGTTGGCATGAATCTTTGGCTTTAAACCATAACTCATACCAGCCTTACAGATTGTTTCAGTTTCCTCAGGAGAAAAGAAACCAGTTTCACAGAAAACATCTATATAATCTGCAAGTTTTTCGTTGGCGATCACCGGCAGCATTTCATTAATGATCAGATCAATATACCCCCTGTGATTTTCTTTGTACTCCAGTGGATATGTATGAGCCCCAAGGAAAGTTGATTTAATTGAAATCTTAGATTTCTCTTTCAGCTTTTTAATGACACGCAACATCTTTAATTCTCCATCAAGTGTTAATCCATACCCGCTTTTTATTTCGATAGCACCAGTTCCTAACTTACTTACTTCTTCCAATCGTTTCCACGCCATGTTGAATAGCTCATCTTCACTGGCTGCATTTAGTTTATGGGCAGAATTTAAAATGCCACCACCCTTGGCAGCTATTTCTGCATAACTAAGTCCTTTTATTTTATCTATGAACTCTTCTTCCCTACTGGCTGCAAAAACAATATGTGTATGGCTGTCACACCAGGCTGGTAATATAAATTGACCAGTAGCATCAATGGAAAAAGCTGATTTTTCTCTTTCTGCAGGTATTTCTTTCATACTACCAAAGTCAGTAATGATGCCGTCTTCGATCAGCAGGTATGCATCTTCGACACAGGGCAGATCAGCCATTTCTTTTCCCCTAAGTAACTTATTCTCATCCCTGGTATTCACCAGCTTTTTTATATTAATGATCTCAATCCTCATTCGTCCATTCGATTTTTACTTTTCTTCGCAATAGTTCTTTTACAAGTTTTCCCTTTTCATCTGTTTCTGCTGCCACAAAAAACAAATAAAGAGGCTGATTTATATCTTTTATTTTTCTTTCTTTTCTTTCAGGAAAAAAATAAAACTGCTTGACAGTTTTATAACCCACTACCCTGTCATCATCCAGTAATACAATCTTCTTGTTGAAACGATGTGTTGGTAATGAAGGGCTATAATACCAATAACACCAGCTTTCGTTATTGATCATCAATTCCTTTTCCTTATTATAGTCCTCCTCAGCCATAGTCATTTCCGGTAATTTAACAAAACCCGGGATGGAATCATTGTCTCCAAGTTTGTACAAGGAATCGGAAAAACTTGCAAAGAGATAAACGCCTTCAATATGTTCCAACAAGACCTGGAATTTAAATGAACTTTTTTTTAAAGTAACCAAAGTGTTTTCAGGAGAGATTGTTGCTGTCTTCCAGTCTTCCTGCATTATTCTTATTGTAACATTTTTGGTTTGTGACAGGCAAACTGATGAAGCACTGATGAAAAGAGTAAAGAATAAAATTTTAGACAACATAAAAAATGGTATGAAGCAATTTAAACTTTTAGTGCCAAACTCCCTAACATGACTTATTATAAAAGCGATTTTTTCATTAACCAATCCGTTTGCGCATCATCACCCAGTATAAATATATGTGTGCTGAATTTTTCAAAACCCCATTTGGTATAAAAGTCTATAGCTTTTTTATTATGCTCCCAGACTCCAAGCCAGATACTTTTTTTCTTATTGGAAATTGCTATATCAATACATTCTTGCATCAGCAGTTTACCTATTCCCTTTCCTATTGATGATTTAACTGCATAGATCCTTGCAATTTCAATAGTATCAGGTACATTTAGTTCTGCAGAATTTTTCCCTTCCCTCAGTTTTGCATAGCCAACCGGTTCATCATCTTCATAGGCAATTAAAAAAATATTTTCGGGTTCTTCAACTTCTTTAACAAGATTTTCATGTGAGAATGAAGTGCTCAGAAATTTATCCATGTTCTCAGCAGAATTATGTTCAGCAAATGTTTCAATGAAGGTTTGCCTGCTTAAAGTTGCAATTAGTTCTGCATCAGTTTTATTTGCTCTTTTGACCTTAGTCATTTTATTTTGAAAAATAATACTAACAATATGCCGACAACAAAAGCAAATTAATAATTATTTCAGTCAGCATTAATACTCTGAGATGCTATGGAATCCAGCTAAATATTACAATGTTTAGCTGATAAAAGAAAATAACTACGAGGTAGTTATATATTTTCAATTACCATGGCACTGGCACCGCCACCGCCATTACAAATGCCTGCAGCACCATATTTAGCATTGTTCGCTTTTAATACATTTATTAAAGTCACAATTATCCTGGCACCGCTGCATCCTAACGGGTGACCGATTGAAACTGCTCCGCCATGCACATTTACTTTTGCAGGATCCAGATTCATTCGTCTTGTATTTTCAATGCCAACTACTGAAAAGGCTTCATTCAATTCCCAAAAGTCAATATCCTCCATTTTTAATTTGGCTTTTGCAACGGCTTTTGGAACTGCTAAAGAAGGTGTGGTTGTAAACCATTCGGGGGCCTGTTCAGCATCTGCATAAGATATAATTTTTGCGATTGGCTTCAGACCTAATTCATCCGCCTTTTCTTTACTCATTAGCACCAATGCGGCTGCTCCGTCATTCATAGTAGAAGCATTGGCAGCCGTTACAGTTCCGTCTTTTTGGAAAGCCGGGTTTAGAGATGGTATTTTCTCAAACTTTACATTATATGGTTCTTCGTCTTTTGCAATTATTATCGGATCTCCTTTTCGTTGTGGTATTTCAATCGGTATCACTTCATTATCAAACAACCCTTTTTCCCAGGCAGCCTGACTGCGTTTGTAACTTTCTATTGCAAATGCATCCTGATCAGACCGGCTAATACCACATTCCTTTGCACACAGTTCAGCAGCATTACCCATTGCTTTACCATCATATACATCGGTCAATCCATCTTTGGCAAGACCATCAACCAGGTTTACATCGCCATATTTATTCCCCCATCTTAGCAAAGGTGAATAATATGGAACATTGCTCATACTTTCCATTCCCCCTGCCACTACAATATCTGCATCACCTAATAAAATGCTTTGAGTAGCTTGAGCAATGGCTTTCATTCCACTTGCACAAACTTTATTTACAGTTGTCGCATTTACTTCATTTGGGAGTCCTGCAAATTTTGATGCTTGTCTGGCAGGTGCCTGGCCAAGATTTGCCTGTAGCACACAGCCCATCAATACATCCTGTACCAATTCGGGTTTAACTCCTGCTTTTTGCAAAGCACCTTTTATTGCTGCGGCACCTAATTGTGTGGCTGATAAACCCTTTAATGAACCTCCAAAACTACCTAATGGTGTACGTACTGCCGAAATAACATAAACTTCTTTCATATGGCTTTAAAATTGAGAGTGCAAAGATACGAATTATGTCTTCGCAGTTCCGGAGAAGGTCATTGATACGATTCATTTTAGGCAATGTTCCTTTTCAAATTATTGACACTTATTTATACCTCTCAATTCGGGTTTGTTCATTACATTTGTCAAAATTTAGTGCATGAAAATATTTGTAGCCGGGCTGCCCTATGATATGGATGACGCAGAACTGGAAGAGTTTTTTGAAAAATTCGGAACGGTAAGTTCCGTAAAAGTTGCTATGGACAGGGAAACAGGTAAAAGCAAGGGATTTGGTTTTGTGGAAATGCCAAATGATGCCGAAGCAAAAGAAGCTATCGAAGGGCTGAATGATATTTCTCTTGGCAAGAAACCATTGGTGGTAAAACAGGCCGAAGAAAAGCCCGGCGGATTTGGTGGTGGAGGTAACAGAGGTGGCAACCGCGGCGGTGGTGGTTATAATAATAACTACGGAAATAACAGGGACAGGAATCGTTATTAAAGCAATCTAACATTTTATACTAAAAGCTATCCGGTATTCGGGTAGCTTTTTTTATTAGTAATAATGTGGTATAAAATTTATTTTCATATCTTAAAGAAAAAAATGGCCAGATCACATCACCGGAAAAAGCATAAAACTCATGTAAGACAATTTCGCAAACAACAGAGTTCGGGTTCTGGTGGATTTAAGCGGAGCAGCACATTTCCTGTGTTTACTATTATTGGAGGAGCTCTTGGTGC
>CAYVSH010000070.1:0-8412 GCA_964453625.1 uncultured Chitinophaga sp. | reverse complement strand
TGTGCCAGGTAATGTTTGGTTTCAAGGATATAAGCTGTTCTGAAATATATTGCAGCTGAATCCTCTTCTGTTTCAACAGGCTTCAATAATTCATCAATGAAATTTTGTATTATTTCATCGCTTACAACATTTAAAACCCGTTTACGTATAGAACCTGATTTAGGTGCAGAGACTGTCCATACATATGATTTTCCAGCTTCCAGCCTGTCCCTGAATTTTTCAGTACTGATATAACTTCTGAAGACA
This sequence comes from uncultured Chitinophaga sp., assembly GCA_964453625.1. Lineage (GTDB taxonomy): Bacteria > Bacteroidota > Bacteroidia > Chitinophagales > Chitinophagaceae > JJ008. Next base: position 8,166 of record CAYVSH010000070.1, on the reverse strand, counting down.
CTGTCTTTTAAGATCAGTTTACGGTTTTTGTTGGTATATAAACTGAACTGATATTTGCCTTTATATGTATCGCAAGTCCATGCAAGTAGAAAATCAGCAGAACCGATATTAACAGTGTCCATTCCTTTACTAAAATCTATCTTAAGTTTTTTATTGGGTTTGAATTCGTTTACTTCAACCGGATTCCTCGATACAGCTCCTTCATTTCTTTGACGTAACTGTTCCTGGTATTCAGGGCTATGAACATAAAACTGACCCCATATATACCTAAAGTAATTGCCTGACAAGGTTGTATTTTTTACCTGGCAGGAATCTTTCCAGTTGGTTAAAGGAAATGTTCCTTCCCTGTTTACCTTTAATGATTTTCCTTGCTTGCAAATCATTGTCAATGCAGCATCTTTATCAACTTTGATCTTACTGCCCGGCTTTAGCAAATTACCAATCTTTAAAGCCTGTTCTTTTTCATTTTCAATAACAGTCACATTCCCTTTAAGAGTGTACACCATTAGCTCAGCGCCGGTTTGTGAGAAAACTGCGGAAGAAAAAATACAGCATGTTATTAGCAGGTAATATTTCAATTCTTTTTATTAAGGTAACAAAGTTATTACTTCATTTTATTATTCAGGTAGTACAAATGAATAACTAAGTTGCAGGCGAGGAAATTAATGAGATCGTCCTGTGCAGAAATTTTCTGATTTATTTTCGGTCACCCGAATGCAATCCAGTAAATTGTTGCTTTATACGACAAAACAATATATGCTTTATGGGAGATTTCCAGGTTAAGAAACAAACTAAGAAATACGATGTAGTAATAGTTGGGTCAGGTGCAGGTGGTGGAATGGCTGCTTATATTTTGGCAAATGCAGGTTTAAAGGTCTGCCTGCTGGAAGCAGGTTATAAGTATGATCCGCAGAAAAATGTCACTCAATTAAAAAATCCATGGGAATCACCACGTCGTGGCGCCAGTACGAAGATCAGGCCATTTGGCGATTTTGATGCCTGCTATGGAGGCTGGTCATTAGAAGGAGAACCCTTTACAAAAGAAACAGGAACAGAATGGGCATGGTGGCGGGCAAGAATGTTGGGTGGAAGAACCAATCACTGGGGTAGAATCTCTTTACGTTTTGGACCGAAAGATTTTAAAAGAAGAAGTATTGATGGTCTTGGAGATGACTGGCCGATCGGCTATGAGGATATTAAGCCATACTATGATAGGGTGGATAAACTGATCGGTGTATTTGGTACCAATGAGGGATTAGAAAATGATCCGGATGGTTTCTTTTTAAAACCACCTAAACCAAGATTGCATGAACTCTTTATTAAAAATGCTGCAACACAGGCTGGAGTAAAAGTCATTCCTTCCCGGCTTTCAATTCTTACAGAAAAAATAGAGAATGATGCTGGCAGAGGAACTTGTTTTTTTTGCGGCCAATGTAACCGAAACTGCAGTATTGCCAAGGCTGATTTCTCCTCTCCCAACGTATTAATTTATCCTGCATTGAAAACAGGTAATATTGATATGATCACCAACGCTATGGCAAGAGAAGTGCTTACGAATAAAGAAGGGCTGGCAACTGGTGTTTCTTATATCAATAAAGATGACATGATGGAATACCAGGTGGAAGGAAAAGTTGTTATCCTTGCAGCCAGTGCATGCGAAAGTGCAAGATTGTTGTTGAATTCAAAATCAGAACGACATCCAAACGGATTGGCCAATAGCAGCAATGTTGTAGGAAAATATTTACATGATTCAACCGGTGCCGCACTCGGGGGAATTCTTCCTCAACTGTTTGATAGAAAAAAATACAATGAAGATGGTGTGGGTGGAATGCATATTTACTCACCATGGTGGCTTGATAATAAAAAACTGGATTTTCCGAGGGGTTATCATATTGAATATTGGGGCGGAATGAGCCAACCCTCCTATGGTTTCAACTGGGGAATTGAAAACCTGAATGGCAAATATTTAGTAAAAGGAAAACAAAAGGAAGCCGGTGGTTATGGCGCTTCATTAAAAGAAGATCATCGTTATTTCTATGGTTGCGGTGTAGGCATGGCCGGCCGTGGCGAAGCTATTGCATTAGAAAGTAACTATTGCGAGATAGATAAAAATACTGTTGATAAATTCGGAATTCCTGTATTAAAGTTTAATGTGAAATGGAGTGAACATGAAATAAAACAGGCAAAGCACATGAAGGAAACGTTTAAGGAAGTAATGCATAATATGGGTGCTGTAATTACATGGGGAGGCGATGATGATGAAAAGAATCAATGGGGATTGGCAAAGCCTGGTGAAATAATCCATGAAGCCGGAACTGTGCGAATGGGAAATGATGCAAAAAAGTCAGCTTTAAATAAATGGAGCCAGGCACATGATTGCAAGAATCTATTCTGCGTAGATGGTGGACAGTTTGTATCCCAGGCAGATAAAAATATTACATGGACGATACTTGCATTAAGTATGAGAGCCAGTGAATATATAATTGATGAAATGAAAAAACAAAATTTATAATTCTAAACTAATTATATGGATCGTCGTAAATCTTTGAAACTGATCGTAACGGGTGCCGTAGCTGCACCTACTGTTATTGCAGGTTGTAAAACAGGTGATAAAAATCCCGAAGCCAAAAAAGTCAAAGACCCTCAATTTACAATTGACCGCAATCCCGATGAACTAAAACGGGAGAAGGAACTGCTGGCAGAAGAAAAATTCTTTACAGAACATGAAATGGCAACAATCACCCTACTGGCAGATATCATTATACCAAAAGATGATGTAAGCGGTAGTGCATCTGATGCTAAAGTGCCGGAGTTTATTGAGTTTATTGTGCATGATATGCCCAATCACCAGGTACCAATGAAAGGCGGCCTTCGCTGGCTGGATATGCAATGTTTTAAAATGTTTGACAAATCTTTTGTTGATTGTACTGCTGCCCAACAAATTGAATTGGTTGACCAGATTGCTTATCCCAAAAAAGCAAAACCTGAAATGAGCCAGGGAGTAAAATTTTTCAGCCTGATGAGAGACCTGACTGCAACGGGATTTTATACTTCTGAAATTGGAATAAAAGATATAGGTTATACCGGTAATACCCCGACACAATGGAACGGTGTGCCTGATGAAGTATTGCAACAATATAAACTTGCCTATACTGAAAAAGAACTAAATGAGTGTGTAAGTTTTATAAAATAACGAACCTCAACTTTTTTCACTAAAGATTAATTAAAAGTGACCATCTTTAACGCTGCCCGTACCACATACTCATTATTAAGCAGTGTAAATAGACAGCATCGCTTTATTACAAGTGAACTCGGTAAGGTATTAGAGGATGCGAAAATGACAAATGATGGCAGTCTTGATGAATCTGATTTCAAAAAGATTACTCATTATTATGGATTAGCTGTTCCGGCAATTTTAGGAGATGCTTTATGTGATTTACGGGGAAATTCTATGACTGAAAAGGAACGTAAAGCACTTACCTACCAGGGAGCAATGACAGGTTTGTTTGATGATTTCTTCGACAAATTTGATATGTCTGATGAACTGGTGATGTCTTTACTTGAAAAACCAGACGAAATCAATGCTAAGAATTCAGCAGAGAAACTGTTCTTGCATTTTTATAAAAAGGCTTTGCAACATTCACATGATCCATCGTTGGTTCTTCACTATCTCAGCAAAGTTTATGCTGTACAGGTTGAAAGTAAAAAGCAATCTATTCCCGGTTTAAGTGAAGATGAAATACTGGATATAACATTAAGGAAAGGCGGAGTCTCTGTGCTGTTTTATAGATCAGCTCTCTCCCATCCATTTGTGGATTGCGAGGAAGAGGCACTAAAAAATATGGGTGGATTAATGCAGTTCGGAAACGATATATTCGATATTTATAAAGACAGGAATACTTATATCAATACTTTACTAACTACTGCTGTAAAAATTAAAAATGTAAGACAGTTATTCGTAAAGCAAATGAACAGGAGTTTTGAATTAACAAAAAGCCTTTCATATAAACCAACCTGCAAAAAAAAATATCTCCGGCGTATTTTGATGAGTCTTTGCAGTCGTTGTTTTGTATGCCTGGATCAACTGGAGCAAAATGAGCAAATGACAGATTCTATTTTTAAAGTTGATCAATATTCAAGGGCACAACTGGTATGCGATATGGATAAAAATAGCAATAAGTGGCAGACCGTTCGTTATTATATAAAGCATAACTTTTAATATACTACTGATCTTTTTGTACGGTGTGAAAAAAAACTTAACTTTCTAATCCATTCCTTCATCTATTTAATTGCTGCTATGTTTAAACGAATTACCATATTGCTTATATTCTTTGCACTAGTCTCAGGCATAACCGCACAAACTTATGTAACCCTTCACGAAGATTGTAATTATAAAGGTAAAAGGGCCATGCTGGAAGCCGGAACATATAAGCTTTACCAGATGAAAATTTCTAATGACAGACTTTCTTCTTTTCAAGTGCCTAACGGAATGAAATTGACCCTTTATGAGCATGATGATTTTAAAGGGAAGTCCAAAACTTTTACTGGAAATATTGCCTGCCTGGAAACTGAATGGGATAACAATGCATCTTCAATTGTTGTTGAGAATTCATCTTTCCAGCCAGGGTTCAATCAAAATAATTATATCACTTTTTATAATGATTGTTATAGTAAAGGCTATTCCCGAAGCCTCAAACCAGGAACTTATTCCGGCAGTGCTTTAGGGGCACTAAAAAACAATATCTCTTCTTTTTTAATTTTTGGTAATTTAAAAGTAAGGGTGTATTTGAATAATGATAATGCATCTGGTTTTTATTACACTTTTGATAAAAGTGAAAACTGCCTGAGCAGTTCCTACAACGACAAAATAAGTTCGCTGGTCATTGAATACAATGATAACAACCAACCCGGCAACAATAACAACCCGGTCGGAAGTACGAATTATGCTACCATTTATACCGATTGTAATTATCGTGGCAACAGTTTAAACCTGCAAGCCGGCTATTATAATGGTGATAAACTTGGTTTGCTGAAATACAATATTTCCTCAGTAGAGATACCTTCCAATCTTAGTGTAAAAGTGTACTTAAATGATGAAAATTTTTCCGGTAATTATTATACACTAACAGGTAATACCAGTTGCCTTTCGAATACGCTTAATAACCGAATTGCCTCTCTTATTATTGAAGAAAATGGTAATAATCAAAATTATCCCCCATCAAGCAATTCGTCAGTCATTATTTATACAGATGCTAACTACCGGGGACAATCTGTTTCGATTTTGCCGGGTACGTATAGTACGATGACACAATTAGGTTTTCCCGATAATGCATTAAGTTCATTATCAGTTCCAGCAGGTTACAGGGTAGTATTATATGAGTTCGAAAATTTCGGAGGAAAAACTTACACCATTACCAGCTCAAAGAGTGGGTTTAGTTTTTCTGGATGGAATGATAAGGCTTCTTCAATTGCAATTTATAGAGATAGATAGAAAATTATTTTACTTTAATAAATGAAAAGAGGCTAGATTATTTCTAAGCCTCTTTTCTTGTATTTAGTATTGTCTTAATCAGGCATATTCTTCTTTAGCTGTTTTGCTGTAATCGTCTATTAATTTACGCTGCAGATCAAATGGCACAGGCTCATATGCATGAAATTCCATTTTGAATTTGGCCCTTCCTTGTGTAATCGAACGAATAGAAGATGAATAACCATCCATTTCTGCCAGCGGAACTTTCGCCAATATTTTCTGGAAATGTCCTTCACTGTCAATGCCTTCCACAATGGCTCGACGGCTTTGCAGATCACCCATCACAGCTCCGGTCAGATCATCAGGACAAAGCACTTCCACATGATAAATGGGTTCCAGAATCTGAGGATCGGCCTGCTGAAATGCCTGGCGGAAAGCCTGCAAGCCTGCGATCTTGAATGAGATATCATTACTATCAACCGGGTGCATTTTACCGTCATACACACATACTCTGATATCTCTTGCATACGAACCTGTCAACGGCCCGTTATGCATTTTTTCCATCACTCCTTTTAAAATGGATGGCAAGAACCTTGCATCAATAGCACCACCAACAATGCAATTATAAAAAACAAGTTTACCGCCCCAATCCAATTCATGTATATCCCTTCCTCTTACGTTCAGGTCTTTGGGTTCTGGCATTCCTTCGTACCAGGGTTCTATCCGCATGAAAACTTCCCCAAATTGTCCCGCACCGCCGCTTTGTTTTTTATGCCTGTAATTGGCATCAGCCATTTTACGTATGGTTTCCCGGTAAGCAATTTTTGGTTTTACAAATTTTACATCCAATCTATGTTGATGTTCAATTTTCCATTTAGCAACAGCCAGATGCATATCGCCCTGGCAATGGATTAACGTTTGTTTTAATTCGGGAGATACTTCTACTTTTAGTGTTGAATCTTCTTCTCTTAGCTGGTGCAGTGCCTGGGAGAGTTTTTCTTCTTCCCCTTTTTTGAGCGATTCTATCGCCACGGTCATATTGTGCGAAGGGAATTCGATCGGGGGTAATTCATAATTCTTTCCTTTAGCATGTAAAGTATTATTGACATGAGTATTTCTCAGTTTAAGTGTAGCACCAATATCACCTGCCACCAGTTCATGTACTGCTGACCTTTTATTCCCTTCTACAAGGAACAACTGGTTTATCTTTTCGGTAACACCTGTACTTTCGTTTTCGAGTTCCATACCTACTTTTACTGTACCTGAATACACTTTAAAGAACGATAATTCACCTACATGTGGTTCTGAAATTGTTTTATAAATAAAAATACAGGCAGGACCATTTGCATCACATGTCAGCTCCTCTCCTTTTTTAGTTTTTTGCGGAGGCATTTCGTTAGCACTTGGGCATACATTATCAATAAAGCCCATCAGCCTGCCGCTGCCCATATTTCTTTCAGCAGAAATACAGAATAAGGGGAACAGGTCATGGTTGATCATTGCCTTTTTCAAGCCTTCTTTCATTTCATCTTCGTCCAGTTCACCTTTATCAAAATATTTCTCCATCAGTGTCTCATCGTTGCTGGCAATGGCTTCGATCAGTTCTTTGTGCAATTCGTCAGCTCTTGCTTTTTCGTCATCCGGTATTGGCATTTTTTCCGGTTTACCACCACTATCCTTGAACTTATACATTGTCATCCGAAGCACATCTATGATCTCATGGAAACCAACGCCTGTCTGGTGCGGATACTGAACCACCACTACTTTGTTTCCAAAATGGGCCTTTGCTTCCTTCACTGTTTTATCAAAATCTGCATTGTCATCATCCAGTTTATTCACAGCAAATATCATTGGGGTTTTAAACTTCTCTGTATATTCCCAAATAATGTCTGCCCCTACTTCCACTCCCATTACTGCATTCAGGAGCATTACTCCTGTATCAGCCACCCTTAATGCTGAAATTACTTCACCTACAAAATCATCGAATCCCGGGGTATCGAGAATATTGATCTTATAACCCCTCCATTTTGTGTGAAGGAGTTTGCTAAAAATAGAATTACCACGGTCTTGTTCAAGTTCGTGGTAATCTCCAGTTGTATTTCGCTCTGCGATGCTTCCCCGACGGGTTATAATACCGGCTTCGTATAGCATGCATTCCGCTAACGTGGTCTTACCTGAGGCTGCATGGCCAAGCAAGACAATATTTTTTACATGTGAGGTATCAAATTCAGGCATAGCAATTATTTTAAGTGATCAGAAGATAAATTGTCTGTGAATTTAATGGGGTATAAAAGACAATTTCTGATTCGGACACTGAGAAGATAACCGGAAACAGATAAACAAATGGACAGTAAAAATGAATATTCAGAATCGCCTACGTTCGCTTCAAAAATTCCCTGAACTCATCCCTGAGTTCTGAAAGGGTTTGTTCCAGTTGCTGATATTCTTCGTGTAAACTCTCATGACGGGTGTAGCTGTCTTCATTAGCAATGCCGTTAAATGCCATTTTCTCAAAGTTCATCTTTCGGTCATGCACTTTGATGGCCTGTTTTAGATCATGAATGTTGATAAGTTGAATGTGAAACTGGTTGTGAAGATGCTCAACGTCCTGAAGTTGTTCTTTGGAGAGTGGTTTTCCTGCTACTTCGCGGAGTTTGGTTTCGTCATTTTGAAATTCGTCGCGGTATTGGCGAAGT
>CAYVSH010000069.1:0-16410 GCA_964453625.1 uncultured Chitinophaga sp. | reverse complement strand
CTTTTTCCCATGTCTAATCTTTTGGGTGATGCTTTTGCATGTGCATCCTGAAACCATTTGAGCAACTTTGGATCAGCATAAACACCCATGTGATACACTGCTATGAAATTCTTTTGTGAAGCAATGCCCAAAAACGGTAATGGATCTTTGGGATTGCAATGATATCCCGCAGGATATAGACTGTGCGGAACACTCCAGCCCATCATCCCATATCCCATTCCTTCTTTAAACCCTTTTGGTAAATTTTTCTTTATTACTGTCCGTAGTTTTTTAAAGGCGGCCTGTCGTTCAACCGGCATTTCCTTTATATAATCATCCGGTGTTGCTGCTTTTGATTGCATATTCTTTATTTAGAATTTTAATATACGAAAAAATTCCGGCCAGGGTCCCATCTCACTGGCGTATTGTTTGGCCATTACCCTTGTAATTTGTGCTATATGTGTAAGGTCATGCACCACCCAGGTTGCCAATAAGTTTTTCAATGTTACATTCCCTAATACAGGATGAATTCCTTCTTTATCCAGATCTGTATCGGAAATACAAGCCGCTTTCAGCCATTGCAAATTTTCCATTCTAACTTTTTTGAATTCTTCGAACAATTGTTGAATTGTCTTTTCTTTACTTTCTTCAAACTGTGCAAACCTGTCCCATGGAACAAACTCCTGTGGGGAAAGTGATTCAAGAATAAGTTTTGCCCGTACCACCCAATCTGTTTTTTCGCCATGAATTAAATGACCGATCACATCAAAAGGCGAAAATGTATCAGGCCCTTCGTTGTTTTTTATCCATTCTTCGCTTAAATTTTCAAGCAATGCTTTAAGGACGACCGGTGTTCTTTCCAGTACCTCAACAGATTTTTCAAGATCAAACTTCATTTTTTGGTTTTCTTTTTTGATTCCCTTGCAATTTTATTAAACTCCAAAGCCAGTTTTATCCAATACTCCAGTTTCGTTTTTGTGTTCAAAGCATCAATATCAACAAACACATAGCCTTTCATTATTTTGCCGGTGAAGTCCATAGGCCTGCACCCCTCTTTTTCCATTACTTCTTCGTAGATAGCAGGATCAAGCCTTACCATTAATCTTTCTTTCTCCACACCTACACACATTTTATGATTTACCATAAAGCACAATCCACCAAACATTCGTTTCTCTTCTACATTCATATGTGTTTTAGCAATGATTTCTCTTGTCCGGTCGGCTAATTTTTCATTGTATGACATGATACCATATTAACATTACCAATTTCCGGCGTAGGATAAGTTTATTCCGGTATTTTGTTTCAGATATAAATATTGATACCAGTTGACCTGTCGGATATGCAGATAATCATGTGCCAGCCAGTTGAAAAGAAATGCTTCTGCTGTCATTACACCTAATTGCGGGTGGTGGTGTGATGATTGCCAGTTTGGATTTTTCAGTTCTTTCAGATATAGAACTGATCTTTTTCGTTCTTGTATAAACTTATTCAGTGTTTCACTATAATTCCATCCGGCATATTTTTTTTCCTGCACCCAGCCGACAGGATTGATGGACGGCATGGTTTCTTCCGGCGTTTCTAAAGTATGTTTTATTCTTGCCCTGAAATCAAACTGCTCTTCATCAAGCAAGTGACAAAGAATCTCATGAATATTCCATTTGTCCGTTTCCGGCCTCCATTGCTGAAAAGATATAGTAGTACCAGTAAACATGGATTGAAATATTGTGGCATTTCTTTCCAGCTCCGATATTAACTCTTTTGTTTTCATAATGCTGTCTGCATTTATGCAGAAATTACATTTTGAATTTTTTCATTTCTATTCCGGAGATCTACTCCTCCTTCCAATAACGATTTTAAGTTGGCTAGATAAAATGTCCAGCCAGTCTTGCATCCTATATGCCAGTTCTCTTTTGCTTTCTCATCAGTTGGTATTTCATCTTGTGTCAACTCAACAATTTTTTCTCCCTGTTCTTCGTAAATTTTTACAGTGCAGTTTCCTGCCTTTCCAAATTTGAATTTAAAAAGGTCCTTTCCGTTACATTCTAAAATTTCGCCATTCTCCGTTACATCATCAGGATAGCCATGCCACCACCAGGAATATGAATCGCCTTTCTGTACAAATTCCTCCGGCTTATATAAACTCCCATCCCTTTTTTTATATTCTGATTTGCGAAGGAACCAATATTCAATTCCTTCCCGGGTAGCCCAGCACCAGTATAATTTTTCAGCTGAAGCTTTTACCGTTATACGAACCGTAAAACGGCTCCAATCAAAATTTGCCATATCAGATCAGTTTATCCTTGAATAATAGAAATCACTTTTCTTTTCAGTCATGGAAGGGCCGCCATCTATAAAAGCATGAATGGAATCTTTTGTAATTGACCTGTACGTAATACGTTTTGGAAAATCATGTTCAGGGTTTTCTGCTACAAAACCTTTTCCATCAAACGAAGTGATAGCAAATGAAACAGGTTTGTTGTCATTTTGCCTGCTGGTAACTGGAATATAATAGTATTTGTTATTTCGGAAGACCAGCGAAATTGTTTCAAGTAAGGTTGAATCTGTCTCATTTTTAATAAAAACACTACCACCCTGCATACTGCTATCATTTACAACCGTCCACGACTCAACTATAGCCCCTCTTTTTGTAGTCATCTTCCATGATCCGGAAAGCCATTTGAATTCACTTATCTTGTCATTACCCCTTTTTGTAAGAGATATTAAACCAGCTAATCCAACAAAAAGTAATATGAGTATCAATAATTTTTTCACCTGTATTTTTCTGGTATGTTATGCAATGCGATCCTGTTTCCCTCTGTATCAATAAATACAGCCATGTCGCCATATTCATCAGAAATTTTTGTTTTGGGAACCAAAATTTTGCCGCCTGCAGCTTCTATACGGTCAAGTATAATCTGTACATCTGGATTTCCATCGAGGTAAATCAATGGACCATCTGTTGAAGATGGTTTATAAAAATCATCTGTCATTTGTACCAATGTTCCGCCTATACCTTCCATCGGGTTATCAATCGGGAACATCCGCATTTTAATATTCTGAAACTCCAGCGGATTCATCTTCATATTAAAGATGGTTTCATAAAATTTTTGTGCCCTGTCAATATCTGTGGTTGGTATTTCAAACCAGCTTATCGCATTTTTCATTTGTATAGTTTTATGTTGTTATTTTTTTCTCCGGTATTCCAGGTCGTACTCCACTGTCCAGGTCTTTCCTTCATCATCACTTTTTTCACCAAACTGTCTTACTTTATCATTACTAAGCTTAGTAAATGTAAGTCTTCTCATAAATAATTTCTCTTTGGGACCTGTTACTTTATCAGCGTAGTAAACTATTTTCCCGTCACTGGCTTTACCTCTTAAAAATTCCGTTGTATTTCCGGTATTATCGGTCCAGGTTTGTTGCCATTGTTTAGTAGCAGCATTATATGAATTAAAACTTTTGCCTGTGTAAATAAAGCCCTGGTTAGGTGTTCCTGTCCATTCTTCAAGAATTACACAACTATCAAGAATGATACTGATCTTACTGTCTCCCGACTTATTCCCATTGGGTGCAAATGCCTCCCATTCACCAACCCAAAAATCGAATTGGCGGAATTCTGGTTTACTACAGGGCTTCTGCCCGTTTACACTTACTGACAGCAAACTTGCAGCTCCCAGTAAAAAAAATGCAGTGTAGATTAGATTTTTCATTGTAACAAGTTCGAAAAAACATATCAGAAATCTCTTCCATTTGTCATAGTATTTTACCTGCTGCATATAAAAAAAGCCATCCCGTTTAAACAGGACGGCCTTTTCATTTCGTTCAACGTTATTTACTGACGGTTTCCGCCGCCACCCATTCCTGCCGGACGCTGTGGCCGCATTGCAGGTTCAATCTTTTCTTTCCAGATTGTATATTGCTCTTCTGTTACAACAGCTTTTATCATTTCATCTCTTGCATCCATATACTTTTTCCTTTCCGCCATCATTGTTTCCCTGTCAGGTCTTTCACTACTGGTAAACATTTCCTGCATTTTGGTATCCTGAGCTTTAAACAGAACAGTGAGGGCTGTGTCAAGTGTAGTTAATTTTTCTGGTGCTAACTTGAAAGCACTGTCCAGTTTTTTATGAATGGCGGCAACTCTTTCTTCTACAGTCTGGCGTTGAAAGCCACCACCCTGAGCAAAGGAAGCAATTTGAATTGCTGCAAAGACTAATACAGTAATCAGAAACTTTTTCATTTTAATATGTTTTTAGTATGTAATCGGCTAGTTTGACGGCAAAAAAAAGAAAACCGTTCAAATCTGCTAAAAAAGTTTTGGGATAGCTGTTTGCCCGAACTAAAGTATCTTGCAGCTCCTTAATTATTATTAAACATATGGAATACAGTAAATTAGTGGCAGTTACCGGTTTGCCGGGCTTATTTGAGTTGATCAACAGTAAATCAGACGGGGCCATTGTCCGTTCGCTGGCCGATAAAACAACCCGTTTTGTCTCCAACCGCATCCATAATTTTTCGCACCTGGAAAGTATTGAGATATATACTGTAAGAGATAATGTGAACCTGGTAGAAGTGCTGAATGCAATGGATAAAGCCGGTGTAGCATTGCCTGATGATAAAGATGCAGCAGCCGTAAAAAAGTATTTTGAAAAAGTGTATCCTGATATGGATTTTGAAAGGGTATATGCCAGCGACATGAAGAAAATGGTGAAATGGTTTGATGTGTTGAAGAAAAATAATGTGGAAATGGTGCTGAGTGAAATACCTGAAGAAGAGGAAGAAGAAGTGATTGAAGAGCCGGTAGCAGAAGAAAAACCGGCTAAGAAGACCAAAGCAAAAAAAGAAGCTCCGGCAAAAGAAGAAGCTGAGGAAAAACCAAAGAAAACTGCCAGAAAGAAGAAAGCAGAATAAAAAGCATTCAGGAAGCAAGCTACAAGGCTCAAGGAATACACTTGAAGTTTGTAGCTTTTTTATTAAAACAGGAGATCAATCATGAGTTTTACAGCCGATATAAAAAAATTACCACGACATTTTTTGCCAGCCGACTTTACAATAACAGATTGGGAAAGCTTACATCCTTATTTAGTAAACCTGGACGAAAGAAAAATTAATTCTAAGGCAGACCTGGAACAATGGCTGAAAGATGCCAGTGAACTGGAAGCGGTAATCAGTGAAGATGCCTGCTGGCGGCAGATAAAGATGACCTGCGATACGGAGAATAAACAACTGGAAGAATCCTTCAATTATTTTATGATGGAGATCCAGCCAAAAGTGCAACCGTATTCAGATAAGCTGAATAAAAAATTAGTGGCCAATCCTTTTATAAAGGAATTGGATGCAGCCAAGTATAACACCTACTTGCGGAATGTAGAAAAGAACATTGCCCTATTCAGAGAATCAAATATTCCCATCAATGCGGAACTGAATGTTATGCAGCAGCAGTTCGGAGCTATTTCCGGAAAGATGACAGTGGAAGTAAACGGACAGGAATATACTTTGCAACAGGCAGCAAAATTTTTAGAAGATGAGGACCGTTCTGTTCGTGAAGAAGTTTATCATAAAATAAACAAGAGAAGATTAGAAGATAAAGAAGCATTGAACAAACTGTTCACTTCGCTTTTGCAGAAAAGACACCAGGTAGCTTTGAACACAGATTTCGAAAACTACCGTGATTTTCGATTTAAAGAACTGGGAAGGTTTGATTATACCAAAGAGGATTGTTTCCAGTTTCATGAAGCAGTGAAGCTGCATGTGATGCCGCTGGTAAACCAGATCTATGAAACCAAGAAAAAGAAATTAGGTCTGGAAACACTTCGCCCCTGGGATGTGGAAGCGGAACCGGCAGGCATAAAACCACTTCGTCCTTTTAAAACAGGCGTAGAACTGACTGAAAAAACAATTGCTTGCTTTGATGAATTGAAACCTTTTTTTGGGGATTGTCTTCGTAAGATGAAAGAGCTTGGTCATCTTGACCTGGAAAGCCGTAAAGGGAAAGCACCAGGTGGTTATAACTGCCCATTAGCAGAAAGTGGAGCTCCCTTTATTTTTATGAATGCAGCCGGGCAATTAGATGATGTAACTACCATGGTGCATGAAGGGGGTCATGCAATACATTCATTCCTCGCTCATGAACTGGAACTGAATGGCTTTAAAGAATACCCGACAGAGATTGCTGAAGTAGCAAGTATGGCCATGGAGTTGTTCAGTATGGACAAGTGGAATGTATTTTTTGATTCACCTGAAGAATTAAAAAGAGCAAAAGAGCAGCAACTGGAAAGGGTGATCACTATTTTTCCCTGGATAGCAACGATAGATAAGTTTCAGCATTGGGTGTATGAAAATCCAAATCATACAGAAGAAGAGAGAGCTGCACAATGGATGAAAATATCGGATGAATTCTCTTCGCCTGTAATTGATTTTACAGGATTGGATGAGTATCGCCGTTATGGATGGCAAAGACAATTGCATTTATTTGAAGTACCATTTTATTATATAGAATATGGTATTGCTCAATTAGGAGCTATTGGACTATGGCAGCAATACAAGCAAAATCCCGAAAAAGCAATTAATAATTATATAACAGCCTTACAATTAGGGGGGACGAAAACATTACCAGAACTGTTTAAAGCCGCTGGTTTACAATTTGATTTGTCACCTGAACACATTAAACAGTTAATGCTGTTTGTTAAAAAGGAGTTGGAATTACTTTAATTAGAAAAAATACCACAAAAGTGGTATGCCGTAAATTCGGTAAATTGATTGTGAGACCCTATTTTTGAATAAGAAAATTAAATGCTGAAAAGCATTTTAAAATACAACTACGTCAAAGCTTCGTAGTAAAATTAGCTACTAATCAGAGCCTTAACCAAAAGTCCCGTTGTTTCTACAGCGGGGCTTATTTTTTACTGGCAATTCTTACACACACCTTCTACCACCACTTCCACATGCCCTGCTGAATAGCCTTTAGGTAATTTTATTTCAGGCGTTACCACATCATCCAAACAATAAGTGGTATTACAATTGTCACATACAAAATGGACATGATGATCATGATGGTGGCCTTCGCCGCATTCATCTTTACATAATGCATAACGAATAGAATTATCTGCTGTTGGTATAGTATGAATGATTCCCTTGTCAACAAACACCTGTAAAGTTCGGTACACCGTAACCCTGTCAAATTTTTCACCGGCTTTCTTTTCTATATCACCATGTGCCAATGCACCATCCTGCTCCAGGAAAAGCTGCACAATTTTTTTTCTGCTCTCTGTAATGCTCAGGCCGTTTTGTTTCAATAAACTGATCACCCTGCTTTCACTTACTATTGTTGCATCCTTAGACATACCTCAAAAATTTTCTATGCTGGTTTCTTAATTTTTTCTTTCAATAATCTACGGGCATCTTTTATCAGCTCCTTCACTTCACTTTCTTTCAGTCCATCATAAATTTTTATCACATCGCCATTTTTGTCAACCAATGCCCAGAACTGGGAATGGATAAACTGGTCATCAATACTTACCAGGTTATTAGCCGGATCGTCAATAGTATAACTTACCCTAGCAGCATTGTACAAACTATCTTTTCTGCCGGTTAAAAAGATCCATTTCTTAGTATCCACTTTCATGGAGTCGGCATATCGTTTCATCCTCGGTACAGAATCGGTTTCCGGATCGCAGGTATGAGACAGGATCAGGAAATCATTTTCATCTTTGAATTTTTCATAGACTTTACGCATATTATTATTCATATCCGGGCAAATGCCGGGGCAGGTTGTAAAAAAATACTCTGCCACATATACTTTGCCGGCCACATCTTTATCTGTAAGCTGTTTTCCATCCTGGTCAGTAAAGGCAAAAGGACGGACATAGCTCACAGGGTTTATCTTCTTTTTACCAAAATCCGGAATTACAAGGGTCAGGATGAAGTAAAAGGCAAGGGCAAGGGCAACGAAAAATCCGATATAAAACAATTTCTTTTTTGACATCTTCAATTATTAACAAGCGAAGGTACGAACAGTTGAGTTTTATC
This sequence comes from uncultured Chitinophaga sp., assembly GCA_964453625.1. Taxonomy (GTDB): domain Bacteria; phylum Bacteroidota; class Bacteroidia; order Chitinophagales; family Chitinophagaceae; genus JJ008. The sequence goes on along the minus strand of CAYVSH010000069.1, from coordinate 8,403 downwards.
TTTTGCAACATTGTTGCCTTTTTACATATCTTTACCGGCTCATGAAATTTAAAATAAACTGGGATGCATTAGGGATCGGGGCTTCACTGGCCTGCGCCATTCATTGTGCTTTGTTGCCATTGTTTCTCAGCAGTCTGCCGCTATTTGGTATAAATATTATACATAATACAGGATTTGAAGTGGGGATGATCGTACTGGCATTTTGTATCGGTACTTATTCTCTTTATCATGGTTTCAAAAAACATCACCATAGCTGGTTGCCCTTAACTTTTTTTGTTATCGGCTTTGTTTTCCTGGTCGTAAAACAATTTTTTGTTCATTATGAAACATGGCTTCTGATTCCCGCCGTTTTATTTATCGTTTCCGCACATCTTATCAATTACAGAAGCTGCCGGTTACATGATCATGCACATGCTGATGATTGTGATCATTAGTTTTCCCACAAAGACACAAAGTAGTTCTTTTATTGCCTGCACTACCTTGAAAGACTTTCTACTTTTCTAAATATCGAATTATCTTTATAAAAACCGGGCAATGCGTTTTATAACTACTACTCTTTCGTTTTTGTTATTGGTCAACACCCTGTCTGCACAAAACAAGAATGAAAGATCTATTCGTGGAATATTGGCTACGCAAACTGATGCATGGAACCGTGGTGATATTGAACAGTTCATGCAAGGCTATTGGGAAAATGATTCATTGATGTTCATAGGAAAAAGCGGAGTCACTTACGGCTGGACCAACACATTGAACAATTATAAGAAAGGTTACCCCGATACAGCGGCAATGGGCAAGCTTCATTTTGACCTGGTACAAGTGAAAAAATTATCCAAAAAATATTATCATGTAACCGGAAAATGGTTTTTGAAGCGGTCTATTGGTGATGTGGGTGGTCATTTTACTTTATTGTTTCAAAAAATACATGGCCGCTGGGTCATCATAGCAGATCACAGCAGTTAATATCCCGCCTTTCTAAGAAATTGCGATGCTGTACCTTTAACACTAATCAAATCCAGAGCACCATGGCAATTATCATTTTAGGCATCCTCGTATTGATCGTAAGTTTTGCCATTCAAAAAAATTACCAGTTCAGCCGGTATTATAAAATGCTGAGGCTGGTTTCGTTTATATTAATTATTGTTGGTGTCCTTTCCAAATCATTTGTACAAATAGAGCCGGGACAAATCGGTGTAAAAACCCTTTTTGGTAAAGTGCAGGATGATGTGTTGCCGAGCGGACTGAATTTCATTAATCCCTTACTTGAAATAAGAAGGATGGATGTAAAGACACAGAATTATACCATGAGTGGTATTCATGATGAAGGCAATAAAGCCAGTGATGATGCCATCCGTGTCTTAACTTCAGATGGATTGGAAGTAACCATTGATCTTACAGTTTTATATAAATTGCTTCCTTCAGATGCCCCAAAGATTGTAAGGGAAACCGGTGCTGATTATACTGATAAAATTGTGCGGCCGCTAGCCAGAACCAAAATAAGGGATAACGCTGTTTACTATGATGCCATTTCCTTGTATTCTACAAAAAGAGATGAGTTTCAGCAAAGGATATTTACCAGTATTGAAAATGATTTTAAGAAAAGAGGTTTGGTGCTTGAGCAATTGCTGGTAAGAAATATCACATTACCCCAATCGGTAAAAACAACTATTGAGCAAAAAATAAATGCAGAACAGGATGCTCAAAAGATGCAGTTTGTATTATTAAAAGAAAAACAGGAAGCTGAAAGAAAAAGAGTAGAGGCCCAGGGAATTGCCGACTATCAGCGGATCATCAATACAGGATTAACAGATCAGCAATTACAATATGAACAAATAAAAGCATACCTGGAACTGGCCAAATCCCCCAATTCAAAAATAATTGTAATGGGAAAAGGAAATACCCCGGTGATATTGGATACTAAAAACTAGCTTGTTCAACTATATATTTTTGAGGCTTTCGGGACAAAAACCTGAAGAGAACAAAATAAGAAAATAATAAACCTATCGAAGAGAAAAATATATCGTTGAAATCAAATGTACGGCCAAAGAAAGGTATCTGCTGCAGATATTCATTTATTACAAGCATTCCAAAGCCAGATAAACAGACAAGAGAAAGATGGTAAGGTGTTTCTATTCTAAACACCTTGTTCTTTATAAAACTACGTCCGTTAAAAAACCAGTAAACGGCAAAAGGGACAAGGAATGAACCCAGTAGATTTGGCGCAATATTTAAAAAAAACTTTAGCGGATCATCAAATAATTGCAGCGGCCGGATAAGATATTTTATTATCCAGATGATAATTGCTCCGCCAATAACTAACCGTTTGCTTGTTTGTTTTAATTGCATTACTTGTTCCTAAAATACTTATTTTTCTGGTTACTGGCTACTATGTACTGGTGAGTATTTTTGAAAGATGGAAAAGTAAGGCTACTTCCAGAGTTTGTACAGATGCCGGATAAGCAAAAACAAGGTGATCAGCAACAATACATAAAAAAGAATCGTATAAGTGAAAGGTCTATCCGTTTTGTAAGCAAGTTGAAAATAAATACCGGCAGTAGCCGAGGCCATCAGCCAGAGTAAGAACAAAGAAACAGAGTTCAGTATCTTAATAAAGAATCGTTTTATTTCCGGGTCCCAATTTTGTTCCATAATGAGTTATCAGAACAATTTAATTGAAGATAAGTTGTGAAATTAGATCAGTTAATCTACAAGTATTGAATAAAATGCTGCTGAATCCCCGTTAAAAACATTGAAATCAACTTTAGAAACAATTCCATTCACCCTGCCTTCATCGCTGTGCTGCCAGAAATGCCAGCCCCGTTTGATACGGGGTTGAACTGGTTGGTAATAATGGGCTACCCACAATGGATAGTTATCAAATTCATCACCAAGGTTACGGTTGTAAAAATCAACATTGGTGTAAATAATAGGTTTTACTCCATAGTAAGCCTCTATTATGTCAAGAAATATTTTGGCTTCTCTCTTTAACACTGCTGATGAAGTTCCGTTTAACTGTTCTATATCAAGCACCGGTGGCATATCTCCTGTTTCAAGGTCCACTAGTTTAATAAAATTTTCCGCCTGCATCCTTCCGTCCTTTGATGCAATAAAAAAGTGGTAGGCTCCACGGATGATACCATTATCCTTTGTTTTTTTCCAGTTTCGCTTAAACTGAGGGTCGATATTGCCAATTCCTTCCGTTGCTTTGATAAAGGCAAATCCTGGCTGCACTTCTTTTACTTTCATTCGTTTTACTTCTTCCCATGCAATGGTGGATTGATATTTTGATACATCAATGCCGTGTATAGAATAGTTTTCGGGAATAGCAATGCCAAATTCAGGATACCGAACAAAGCCAGGCTTCTTATAGATCAGCTTTTGATACAATAACCATCCTATGGTAACGATCACTACTGCAACTATAATGATGATAACAATTCTTCTGGATTTTTTTTTCTGGCGGTTCGATAGCATCGGTGGCTCAAATAATAATTAGTACCGGCAAATATAACTATACATATTCCCGCAAACTGTTAATTCGCTTTTGCTTACTTTCAATTTATGACAAGACTTTTCTGGAGAATATGGTGGCGCATCAATGGATGGAATGTTAATGGCAACTTTCCTCATCAATTAAAAAAGATGGTTATACTCGTAGCGCCACATACCAGTTGGCGGGATTTTATGTTAGGTCTTGCTGCAAGAGTGAAACTGAAAATCTACAAAGCAAAATTTCTAGGTAAGAAAGAATTATTTGACGGGCCGTTTGGCTGGTACTTCCGGTGGCTGGGTGGCGTACCTGTTGACCGCTTTAGCAAACACGGTATGGTGGAGCAAGTTGCAGAAATGATTAATAATAATGAAGAATTCATCATTGCCCTATCACCAGAAGGCACAAGAAAAAAAGTAGAGAAACTAAGAACAGGGTTTTATCATATCGCCAAACAAGCCAATGTACCTATACAAATGGTGGGATTTGATTTCAGCAAAAAAGAAATAATACTATCTGAACCGTTTTATGTTTCAGCCAATGAAGAAGCCGACTTTAAACACATCATTGATTTTTTTGCGCCGGTGCAAGGATATAAACCCGAAAACGGTTTAGCCCATCTCAGGCAATCATAGCTTTATTCTATAATCCGCAGCTTTGCATAGTTCAACATAATTTTCTTTTCTCCATTATGTTCAAATTTTACAGTAGCAATTGGATTGTGTGCAGCTCCTTCCATTTTCATAACCTCACCAAATCCAAACTTCTGATGCTCTACTTTTTGGCCTTCCTGTAAATTAGAGGTATCACTCTCCACAAAATCTGCAGATGGTTTATGTTCCACCACTTTTGCAAGTGTGGCTTTCGGTGCTAAATAAGAAGGGGCTTCCTTTTTTGTATTGGGTCTTTCATTATAATAAGTACCTGATTGCTTTCTTGCAGAACCGGATTCGCCATCATCTTCTTTGTTCTTCCATCCCTTCATCCGGTTAAATGCAGATCCTCCGCCCCAGTTATTCTGTGTCTGATTCTTTGATCCACCTCCGGCAAAACTTCTGTCGAGGTACTGTTCAGGAATTTCTTCAATAAAACGGCTAGGGTCATTTTGCACCAATTGTCCAAAACGATACCGTGTATTGGCATAGGTGATCCATAATCTTTTCTTAGCTCTTGTGATAACGACATAAAATAATCTTCTTTCTTCTTCCAGTTCTTCTCTTGTATTTATTGCCATAGCATTGGGGAAAAGCATTTCTTCCAAACCAGCTGCAAACACACATTCAAACTCCAGGCCTTTTGCAGCATGTATGGTCATCAGCTTTACCGTATCTGCATTGGGATCTTTTTCATCTGCATCTGTCAATAAGGTGATCTGTTGTAAATAAGAAGCCAGGCTTTTATCAACCAGTTCTCCATCTTCATTATCCGGGCTTTCTGTCCATTCTTTAATAGAGTTCAGTAATTCCTGGATGTTCTCATAACGTTGTACACCTTCTGTACTCTTATCATTGAACATCTCTTTCACGAGGTTCGTTTGCTTGCCTACATGGAATGCTACTTCATATGCATTTTGCTTGGTGAGCATACTGGTAAAACTTTTTATCATCGTTACAAAATCCTGCAACGCTGTAAAAGTACCTGCACGGAAGCCGAACTCGTTGGCTTTTTCCAGCACTTCCCACATGCTGATATTATTCTCGTTTGCTGACAAAACAAGTTTATCAATTGTTGTTTTGCCAATTCCTCTTGCAGGATAATTGATGATACGCTTTAAAGCCTCTTCATCTTTTGGATTTACAATAAATCGCAGGTAAGCTACCAGGTCTTTGATCTCTTTTCTTTGGTAAAAACTGATACCGCCATAAATAGTATAAGCAATTCCCATTCTTCTTAATGCTTCTTCAAAGGCACGGCTTTGTGCATTGGTACGATAAAGGATTGCAAAATCTCTATTGCTGTAATGATTACGGAGTTTTTGTTCCTGGATGCTATCCGCAACAAATTTTCCTTCGTCATTATCGGTCATTGTCCGTACCAGCTTTATTTTTTCTCCTTCTGCATTCTGTGTGAACAACACTTTTTCAATCTGTCCTTTATTATTCTTAATCACTTCATTAGCCACATGAAGGATGCTTTGTGTGCTGCGGTAGTTTTGTTCCAGTTTCACTAGTTTAACATCATCATAATCCTTTTGAAACTGTAAGATATTCTGAATGGTCGCTCCGCGGAAACTATAGATGCTTTGTGCATCATCACCCACTACACATACATTCTCATGCATGGCACCCAGTAGTTTTATCACTTCATACTGTGCCGGGTTGGTATCCTGGTACTCGTCAATTAATATGTATTTGAATTTGTGTTGATATTTTGCCAGTGCTTCCGGTACATTCTTCAGTAACTCATAAAACTTCAGCAACAGGTCATCAAAATCCATGGCTCCGTTCTTAAAACATCTTTTTACATAAGCATCATATATCTGAGCAATGGCAGGACGATTGGCTCTCATGTCTTCCTGCTGGATGGCATAATCATTCCGGTATTCTGCAGGGCCAACCAATGCATTCTTTGCTGCGGAAATTCTATTATAAACGATGTTGGGCTTATAATGCTTGTCATCAAGATTTAATTCATTGACAACCGTCTTCACCACACTTTTTGCATCATCGGTGTCATAAATAGTAAAATTGCGGGGATAACCTATCTTATCTGCTTCAAAACGAAGTATCCTTGCAAATACTGAGTGAAAAGTACCAATGTATAAATTCCGGGCTTCGCCATTGCCAAGAATCTTCTCCACTCTTTCCTTCATCTCCTTTGCTGCCTTATTAGTAAATGTCAATGCAAGAATATTAAATGCATCAACGCCGTTTGCCATGAGGTGAATCACTCTTGTAGTAAGCACTTTGGTCTTTCCGCTGCCGGCACCGGCCACAATCATTATAGGTCCTTCTATATGTATTACGGCTTCTCTTTGCCGCTCATTCAATCCGCTTAAATAATCCTGCATGCTGCGAATTTACGATAAGGCTTGGTGATTAAATTATTTCCCTTTATTCTCTCAAAATAAAAGAGCCATTGCAGCTTTGAAACAACTGCAATGGCTAGTAATTAATTATTACTTTATTTTTTTAACGGAACTATACCCGCCATTTCACTTAGCACATTCACCAGGTCTGAACCTTGTGGTACAATGAATTTGGTGTTATTTTCCAAAGCTTTTTCTACCGCTTCCAGTTTCCTTAAAACCTGTGCATTCCCAATAAAATATTCTTCTGCTGCTTCGTTTACCATTTTAATAGCCATAGCTTCCCCTTCAGCATACAAAATTTTGGCTTGCCGAGACCCTTCTGCCTCTTTAATCCTTGCTCGTTTTTCACCGTCTGCTACAGTTTCTCTTGCAGTAGCAAAATCAATAGCTGCGATTTTTTCATTCTCTGCCTTTACAACCTTGTTCATTGTTTCCTGCACATCACTGGGAGGGTCAATTTGCTTTAATTCTGTGCGGATCACATCTATTCCCCAACTCTTTGTTTCTTCTGTTAACGTTCTGTGCAGTTCTGCATTGATCTTTCCTCTTTCACTATTGGCCGATTTAAGCGTTAACGTACCAATGATGTTACGTAATGTTGTTCTGGCAAGGTTAACGATCTGCCATTGATACCTGTCCACATTATATTGTGAACTTTTCACACTTTCTTCTGTTGCTATTACACGAAAATAAACCTGGGCATCTACAGATGCATTCAGATTATCGTTGGTAATGATCTCCTGAGCCTGCGCATCTACCATCTGCTCCGTTGTATTCACTATATACATTTTATCAACAAAAGGAATGATCCAGTGAAAACCGGGATTGGCAAACCGCCTGTATTTTCCAAGTCGTTCAATTAAAGCCCTATGTGTGGGGCGGACAATTTTTACACCCAGTGCAAAGATTAATAATGCACCGCCTATTACATAATACCATGTATAATCCATAAAGTAACTTTTAAGTGTTTACGAAAGGGGATGAGAGCAGGGAATAAACTTGATCAACAATAAATATTGTGTAATTTATTATTGTGATTGTATGAAAGTTACGAATTTTTATCAGTGAAAACAAAAGAATCAATAAGTATAAAATTTATTTCAGCCGATGATACACTCTTTCAGCATTTTGCAAAATAGTCCTCTTGTCTAATGTCATTTTCTTTGTTTGCTGGTTTTGAAACATGGTCATCTGGTCTTTATAATGCGGTGATTCAGGATGCATAGAGGCTCCGAAAGTATTAACTGATTCAATGATTGGCAAACTTCCATCTTTAGGATAACGAACAAAGCAGATATAGGCATCACCTGAAATAACTTTTTTCATTCCATTTTTAAACGGCGCTGTATACGCAGCAGTTAATACATCAGGCAAACCCCATGCAGGGCGAACATCATTACCCCTGACCATTTTTTGTATATCGCCTAAAACCAAATCTGTCTTGCCGAAATTAGCAAGCATGTAATCATATACATATTGATATGCTTCCAATGATTCGGATTTTGTCAACTGTCTTGCAGTTGTGCCAGCTAATTTTTTACTTACGAAGTCATACACCAATAAAAATATAGCAGCCCCTTTACTATTTATAGCAGCTTTTTTGTCCCAGCTTTGAAGTGTGATTATTATTTCTTTCAAGTCCGGAAAATCTGATGCATTCAGGTTCAACATACTGTCAATGCTATACGTATATTTTAGGTTAACCGGCAGTTGCTGATCAAATTTTATTTTTTTGAATGTTTCATAATCAATCTTATCGTCCTGAATCAGTTCAGTTACCCGCTGACTTCGGTTATTATGATAAGTTTCATATCCATCGTTTTTGTCAAACTTATTTTTATCGAGATTATTTTTAATATCTGTTGCAAGAAACGGTGAATGATTC
>CAYVSH010000068.1:0-16868 GCA_964453625.1 uncultured Chitinophaga sp. | reverse complement strand
AGTTAACCAATCAACCTTCCCTTCTCATCGGTTGCCATTTACCATAGGTACCGCTGCGCCACAACCACTCTACCGGGCCATAATTAAAATAGCGTAGCCAGAAGGTGCTGATGATTATTTGAATGATGAAGAACAGGATACCAAACAAGGTAAAATAGACCGGGCCTACTTGCCCCATATATCCCAGCCCCGCACCAAGGAATACAAAGTTGCCCACCAATGATTGCATAATGTAATTACTAAATGCCATCTTTCCCGCAGGAGCCATCAACAACATTATTTTTTTACATGATGTTTTTTGAAAGCATAACATAAAGATGCCAACATATGCCATCGCCAACGGGACAACACCTAATGCATATACAATTGTTTGATACCAGCCTTTTGGTTTTAGCTGAAAGTAATCACCCATCGCTGTGCTCATATAATGGGCAAGAAAATAATTGGCAGGTAAGCCAATTACAAGACCAACGCCGATTATCCAATAGATAAGTTTTTTATGTTGAACAATGTTTTTATAAAATTCTGAACGGCCAACCACATACCCGATGAGGAACATGCCCAGTACTTTTGGCACACGGCTTACAAAGAATAAATACTGATATCGGAAAAAGAAACCTGTAATGTTGGCTTTTAACTGATCGAACCAGGTGCCATTTTTCATCAGGTTCATAAAATCTTCTTCACTCTTTAAATTCAGGAGTGCTTCGTCAACCTTTATTCCTGTTTTCGTCAACAGTTCCGCCGGGTAATTAAGTACAGGCCAAGTCATTTTCAACCAGTATAAAAGAATGGGTGATAGTACCAGGATGATGCCGGTTACTAGTAAAACTTTATTGGAAAACTTTCTGAGCGGCAACAGGATGAAACCAAGCATGGCATAAAAGAAGACAATATCTCCCGGCCAGATTAATAAATGGATGGCTCCGAGCAGCAACATAAATAACAGTCTTCTTCTTACAGTAGGTGCAGCATTAATGCCTTTTGCTTCTGCCCGTTTAAACTGCAAAGCAATACCCCAGCCAAACAGCAAACTGAAAATGGAATAGAACTTCCCTTCAATCAACATATGATGCATAAAACTCATAGTATGATCTGCCTTGGGCAGTAACATTGGGCCGGTAGCATTTACAGATTCATTATACCAGCTAAAACCAGTACCAAGATTGGCAATAAAAATGCCCAGGATGGCAAAGCCCCTGAGTACATCCATAAAAATCACTCTGTCGTTTGACTGAACGGGGGCTAATGTTTGCATCGGTGGTTGGTTAATGGTAACGAAAAGCAGAATGACAAGATACTACTAATTCATGGTCGAAAAACCGATAATGAGGTTGTTCCTAATTAACCAATCAATCTATGAATCAATCACCCATTTCCTTTTTCTCCCACAAACCAGTCTTCTTTATTTTTGAAGAGTACATTAAATGTAGTGAGTGAACCATAGCACCGGGTGATGTATTGCTGGATATTTACTTTTTCTTCGTCTGTTAATGATTTACTGCTGTTGATGTTTTGCTCCAATACCCGAAGCCGGTCCCGCAGCATAACCACTTTATGAAAGAAATCCTCTACCGGAATTTCCTTTGGTTTCAGTGATTTGTCTGCCGGTTGCAACAGCATCATTCCTTTTATCCATTTATCACCCAACGGTACGTTTTCAGTAAGCCCACCCCAAAGCCGGAGTATCTTCAGTAAGGAACGTTCCACCTCAGAAGTAGTCTCTATTTCAAGCGATACATTTTCGGGGATGATCTCATCCAGTTTACTATCCGTCTTATCAATTTCCTTGATACCGTGATTGATAAAAGAGATAAGGTAAGTGGCGTATTTAATACCAACGATAACACCGGGCCCATACAGGGTGTGCTGAAGCCGGGTGCCTATACCTAAAGTGGTGTTTTCCATACTGTATTAAGTTGAAATTAATTTGTTATTGTAAGGTGTAAAGTTACAATACCGGGTATATCTAAATCAAGGTTGGCATTGTTGAAGACATCAAAATCAAATAATAAATATCCATAAATCCATTTGCTTACATGTAATAGTATTAGCAGGGGTATAAAATATTTGTTTAACAGCCGGGCATGTAGTATCATAACTACAACTGAATTCATATTTTATTTTACTATATGAAGAAGTAAGTCTTTACTTTGCCACTGTTTCCCTCGTTAAATAATTAATTATTCCGCCCCCTGAAAGCCAAAAGGCTGTTTTATTAACTTGTAAAATAGTTGATAAGACTGGAGAAGTATTCTTAGTTGGAACATTATTATACATTAAGAGACTTGCCAAAAGGAATTAAATAGAAGAGATGGAAAACATAGCAATCAACCAGATTTATATTCTCATTTTCCAGTGTGTGCTGGTTGCTATATTATTATTATTGTTTTTCAGGCTGCGTACTATTTTAGGCTTGGGGCTTTTCTATATTGCAATCGGGCTTTTTAAGTTCATGCATTATTTCTATACCCAGGCTTTTTCTGTAGAACTGATGCCAGGCTTACAGTTATCAATAGGCTCCACAGTAATGTATTCAGGGCTTTTATTTTCAATTTTACTTGTCTATATACGGGAAAGTGCAGCAGAAGCCAGGAAGATCATATATGCCCTCATGATCTTTAATATCTTCTTTGCCGGCATTTTGTATGTAACGGGACTGGCTTATGGCCAGGAAGGCTTTATAAACAGGTATAACCTGCCGGATACATTCTTTTTACTTAATATCCGTTCTCTCATTACCGGTACCATTGTTATTTTTCTGGATGCCATTGCGTTGATCATGCTGTATGAGTTATTTTCCAGGAAAACCTCATCTGTTTTTCTCCGGGTCTTTCTTACCATGTCTATTGTGCTGGTGCTTCATGCTGTTCTTTTTTCAATAGGATATGCATATGGTACAGACGGTTTTAATATGCACCTGGTATCAGGTCTTTTGTCAAAAGCCGTTTCTGTTCCGGTATATTCAATTTTATTTTGGGCATACCTTGTGTTTATAGAAAAAGGCTCCAAGACAAAAGGTATGGGTATAAGAGAGCTTAAGGGGATATTTAAAAAGTTTACCTACCAGCAAAAAATAGAAACCATACTTCATGAAAAAGCTAAAATTGAAGAGACATTAAAAGAAACTGAAGAAAAATTTGCTGTATCATTCAGAGAAAGTATGGTTGGACTCGCCATAATTGATTCACAAGGAAGGTATATAGAGATAAACAAGGCATTTGAAAAACTGCTTGGAATAAAACGGGAGGATCTGATAAATAAAACGTCTGATGAAGCTGGTTTTTTACAGGAGGTAAATTCAGCTTCAAGAAAAGAGGTGGCAAGTATAATTAAGGAGGAGGGAAAGTTGGTTAACCAGGAACTGTATGCAGAACTGAAAAATGGGAAGAAGCTGGATGCGCTGTACTCAGTAGAACCAGTTACAATTGCAGGTAACCAGAACTGGCTGTTATCGATGAATGATATATCTGGTATAAAAAAGGCTGAAGCCCGGTTACGACAAAGTGAGAAATACCTGGATAATATTATCAACAATATCGGCGACCCGGTATTTGTAAAAGACGAGGAAAGCAGATTGATTCTTGTTAATGATTCCTTTTGCAGGCTATTCAGCCTTTCCCGGGAGCAAATAATCGGGAAAACATTAGCTGAAGATGTACCAGTTGATGAAAGAGAAAGCTTTTTAAGTATAGATAAAAATGTTCTGGAAACCGGTATTGAAAACATCAATGAGGAACAGCTGACCATAAGGGGTGGAAAGACGCTGATCATTGCAACCCGTAAGTCCAGGTATATTGACAGCAGCGGAAAGAAATTTTTGGTCGGCACAATCCGGGATATAACAGAACGAAAAGAAGCACAGGATAAAATACTTCAACTAAATAAAGAATTGGAACAACGGGTAAAAGAAAGAACAGAGGCTCTTGAAACTGCCAACGAGGAATTGAAAGAGATAAATGATCTTTTTGTTGGGAGGGAAGCGAGGATCATTGAACTTAAAGAAGAAATTGAAAAACTGAAAAATAAAATCAATCCCACTTAATTCTAACTATCAAAATGTTTATTTTATTAACGATACTGGCTGAGTTTATACTCGTATCATTATTAATAATAGGATTTTACAGGTTAAAACCAAGGTTTGGGCTGGTGCCTTTATTTGTGCTGGTAGGGTCTAACCAGTTTTTTCAAACCATTCTGGCTACTTCTTTTTATATTAAGATTACTCCAGAAATTGTTATCTCTCCCGGTGCAATTATACTTTTTAGTGCAAGCTTCTTTACAATTCTACTTGTTTATATTAAAGAGGGAGTCTTTGTTACGCAGCGGCTTATTGTAGGGATCATTTTGGCTAATCTTACATTTACGGTATTGGCCTGGATCACAAATCAGCAGTTCCTGGCGGTAAAAGGTGTTGATCTTCCGGCACCCGGTTCCTCATCATTATTCCAGACAAACAGCCGGGTATTTATTGTAGGTACCATTGTTTTGTTGCTGGATGCATTCATCATTGTCATCCTGTATGAATATTTTTTTGTAAAACAAAAGTGGTTGAATTTATATTCCCGGCTTTTGTTAACCATGCTGCTGGTACTCAATTTCGATGCAGTGGTATTTACAATCGGTAGTTTTTGGGATAAGCCGGGTTTAGAGAATAGATTGATCAGTCAGCTTGTGGGAAAGTCAGTAGCTGCTTTTTTGTTTGCCACAGTTTTATGGATTTACCTGCGGTATCTGGATAAGAACAAAAAAGGGGCAAGGCTGAAAGAGGAATATGGCAAAGAAGATATTTTATCGATCCTCACTTACAGGAATAAATATGAAAGGCTGGTTTCTGAAAAAGCAATTAGTGACGAACAATTGCAGCGTATCATAGCTACCAAAACCCAAGAACTGGAGAAATCGGTAAGAAGGTTTACAATTCTTTCATCGGCCAGGGAATTGCGAATGGATAAGTTCTCTTCTTCTGAACAGGCACAGCAGTTTATTGAAAAAGTACAAAAAGCATTTGAGGTAGATGCCTGTACGATTCATCAGCTAAATGGTGACAAACTATATTTACTTGCCAGTGTAGGAACGCCGGTTATGATGGAAGAGCAGGTACTGTCAACAGCTAATCCGCATTTGCAAAAAATAATCACACAAAAGGAAACCCTCATTATAGAAGATACTCGGAGGGATAAAAATGAGCATTCGCATCGTACTGAAGGGTTTTCATTTATTAATTATATATCCTGCGTGGGCATACCGATGCTATCGGGATCAATTGTAACCGGAGTGCTTAAACTTTACTCGATCCATCATAAAAGGATTTTTACACCGCTTGAAATTGAACACCTGCAACTGGTGGCCAGCCAGTTTGCACATTTACAAGAGAATGCATTGCTTTTCGAGCAGAATGAGAAACATAAAGAAGTATTGGTAAAACAAATAATGGCAAGGAAGAAAGCCGAGGAAGAGATCATTCGGGAAAAAGAATTATCCGATTCACTTATCAACAGTTTGCCAGGTGTATTTTACCTGTACAATGAAGAAGGCAAGTTTTTCAGGTGGAATAAAAATTTCGAAACAGTTACCGGATATAGTTCAGAAGAAATGAGCCAAAAACATCCGCTTGATTTTTTTGGCGGGGACGAAAAATCACTATTGGAGAATAAGATAAAAAATGTATTTAAAACGGGGGAAGATAAAGTAGCGGCTGCATTTATAGATAAACAGGGAAATAAAACGCCATATTTTTTCACTGGCAAAATGATCAACTATGAAGGCATAAAATGCCTGATGGGTGTTGGTATTGATATTTCGGAAAGAGTGAAAGCTGAAGAAGCATTAATCAAAAGTGAAGAAAGATTCCGTACGTTGGTTGAACAGGCATCTGATGGAATTTTCATCGCAAACCCCTTCTATCAATATATTCTAGTTAATAAAAGTGGCTGTAAAATGCTGGGGTATACAATGGAGGAATTATTACAAATGAGTGTAACTGATATTACTTTCAGGAATGAAAACGATCCGCCCTTCCGATTCCAGGAATTAAAAGAAGGAAAATCTGTGATTCAAGAAAGATTACTGAAGCACAAAAATGGTTCACTTATACCTGTTGAAATAAGTGCAAAAATGTTATTTAATGGAGATTTACTGGCATTTGTAAGGGATATTAGCGACAGAAAAAGATACCAGGAAACTTTAGAAAAGTCCGAAAGAAAGCTGCGGCAGGTGCTGACCAGTATCACAGATATTTTTTACGTAATAGATAAGAACTACCAGATTACCCTAATGAATAAAACAGCCAACGAGCTTTTAACAAAAGCCTGGGGTAATACTGTGTTTACCGGAAAAAACATTCTTGAACTGATAACAAAAGGTAGTGATGAACCGGTGAATGAAAGTTTTAAAAAGGCTTTTAGTGGTTTATCAGTAGAGTATGAACACTATCACTCCTCCCCGGAATTAGAAGGGTGGTTTCTTGTGAATTATCACCCGGTTATTTCAGACGAAGGAACAATTACCGGTGCTTATGTTGTTACAAAAGATATAACAGAAAGGAAAAAAGTAGAACAACAGGTTATTAGTTATAACCAGCAATTGAGGGACCTGGCGGCTCACCTTTTAAGTATAAGGGAAGAAGAACGACGCAGAATTGGCCGTGAGATACATGATGACCTTGGACAGCAATTGACAGCTATTAAAATGGATGTGGCCTGGATTGATAAAAAGATACACGACGAGGTTTCCCCGGTAAAAGGAAAATTAAAAAATATAATAACTCTGCTGGATGGAAGCAACCAGTCAGTACGGCGTATTCTTAATGAACTTAAGCCAAATATCCTTGATGAGTATGGTCTGCTGGATGCTTTAGAATGGCACAGCAAGCAGTTTACCGATAGTACGGGGATTCCTGTTGAGATCCATACTTCAAAACCTGAAATAAAGTTGAGCGAAGATATTGCGACATGTATATTCAGGGTTTGCCAGGAATCCTTAACTAATATTACCCGTCATTCCGGAGCCAAAAATGTTTTAATTTCACTCGATGTTATCGAAGAAAACATTGTAGTTGTTATTGAAGATGATGGAAAAGGATTTGATGTGAATTCAGCACTAAAAAAAGGCACTTTTGGATTATTAGGTATGAATGAAAGAGTGAGGTCACTGAATGGGACCTTAGATATCAATTCTATACCTGGAAATGGAACAACGATATTGATGAAACTTCGGATACATAATAATAACTAAAACCAGAAAATGAATAAGATCATATTAGCAGACGATCACAGTTTTATCCGGGTTGGTCTTATCCAGATACTGAAAGATGAATACCCGTCTGTTGAAATTACAGAAGTGGGAGACGGGGAATCGCTGATAAATGAAGTATCAAAAAACGATTTTGATCTCGTTATCTCCGATCTTGATATGCCCGGACGAAGCGGACTCGAAGCATTGATACAGATAAAGCTGATAAAACCCGAATTGCCCGTTTTAATCCTAAGTATCTATTCAGAAGACCTCTACGCTGTTAGAGTTCTGAAGGCAGGAGCTTCCGGCTATCTCAACAAGAACGCTGCACCCTATGAGTTGATAACAGCTATACAACGAATCGGACTGGGCAGAAAGTATATTACACCTGAGCTGGCAGAAAAATTACTGGTTCAGATGGATACAGAAAAACAACCGCATGAATTATTAAGCAATAGGGAGTTTGAGATATTCAAACTACTGGCAGCAGGAAAAACAATAACGCAGATAGCTGAAATGCTTTCACTGGCATTAACAACCGTCAGCACTCACCGAAGCCGGATATTGGAAAAGCTTTCTCTATCTAATAATTCAGAACTAACAAGGTATGCATTGGCACATCATATTATTTCAGATATAGAATTGTAAACAGACATTTTTGTAGTAAAACTTCTATACTACTTTAGCAGGCCTTCTACAAGAGGTTGCTTCGCATTGCTACTTTATTTAATTGGTTATTAGTATTCTTTTGCATGGACAACTGCAACCACCAATGGATGTTTTGATAGTGGATAGCTCCTTCGAAATCATTAAAAGATTAAAGGAGCTGCTTTCCGCAATACCTGCAATTTCATTTATCCATGAAGCCGCAAGTTTTCGTGAGGCATCATCCGTATTAAAGAAGATAGCACCGGCAATAGTCCTGATTGACACGAACCTGCCGGACAATAAATCTGCCGAACTGGCGAAAAAGATAAGATCTGTATTGAATGATACAACCGTGATCGCAATGGCCATTCGGATAGATGAACAACTCAGATTTCAGTATAAGTCACTGGGGGTTCAATATTTGTTTGACAAATACCATGAGTTTGACAAGATTCCCGAAGTAGTGGAAAATTTAGTGAGGCGGAAGCCTAAACGATGACAATATCCTTAATTAAATAAAAGGTGTAATGGATAAAGTGAATAAAGGAAGTATCAAATGGTTGAAAAGTAAAAAGACTCTCGCAGTATTATTCGTTTTTAAAATAATTATACTTGGGTTTACAATCGGTTGGTTCATCACTCAGAATACATGGCTGGAAAAGGATTATGAAAAGCAACGTCATCTTTCTTTGCAGGAAGATAAATTTGATGAACTCTACAGGCATATTCAAAAAGCGGAAGCCGGTATCAGGGGCTATGCAGTAACAGCCAAAAAATCCTACATAAAAAATACTGAACCTCTGCTTGATACAATTCAGTCAGAATATGAAGCATTGAAAAATTCTTTGCTAAAAAAATCTGAAAGTGCTGCATTGAATTTATTTACTGAATTTGATACCCTTATTAATGCGAAGATCAGTTTCATGCGACAGGCCAAAAAGCTTTGCGATGAGGATGATTGTGCCGGGGCGTTACAATTAATTGCCACCGAAAAAGGTATTCTCCTAACTTCTGCAATTCTAAATAATATAGAAAGTTTGAATGCAGTACTTGAGAATTCACTGCTGGAATCAAAAGAAAGATTTTCAAAAGTCAATACCAGGAATAATTACATTGCTTATTTCGGTATTTTTTTGGCCCTGTCTCTACTTTGGATATTTATTTGGATGCTTCGTAAAGAAAACCAACGATCCAGGAAAATAAGTGAAGAACTCCGGTTACATAAGGAGCATTTCAATGTAGCATTAAACAGCATTTCTGAAGGGCTTATCACTACAGGAAGCACAGGTAAAATAAAATTTATGAATAGCTCTGCCGAACGTCTTACAGGCTGGAGAAATGAAGATGCAGTGGATAAACCGCTTCAGCATATTTACAATGTAGTAAATGAGGAAACAGGACTTCCTTTCGAAAACGTTGCGGAAAGGATCATAAAGGAAGGAAAAGTAATAGAACTGGAGAACAACACTATCCTGAGAACAAAAGACAATAAGGAAATAATTATCAGCAATAATGGCTCACCTTTATTAGACAATCAAGGAAAAATAGCCGGGTCGGTAGTGGTTTTTAATGATATAACGGGCAAAAAAAATTATGAACAGGAACTGGAAAATAGTAATGAACGATTTAAAAACCTGATACAACATTTGCCCGAAGCCGTGTATACATGCGATGAAAAAGGATATATACAGGTTTATAATAAAGCAGCTGAACTATTATGGGGACGAAAACCAGTACCCGGAAAAGATAAGTGGAATGGTGCATATAAATTATTAAATACCGACGGCTCAATTTTGAATTTTGAAGATGCCCCAATAGCTGCATCTATTCAGCAGCAAAAACCGGGTTATGGGAGAGAGATGATAATAAAAAGAGAAGATGGTTCTACCCGGCATGTGCTTTCATCGCCTGCACCTATATTCAATGTTGCTGGTCAGTTGACGGGGGCAGTTAATATACTGATTGATATTACTGCCAAAAAAGAAAGGGAAGTACTGATTCAAAAAACAGAGGAAAAATATAAGAACCTCATAGAACAGGCCACTGACGCTATTGTGGTGTATTCAATGGACGGCAAGATATATGAGTTCAATAATATTCTTTGTACGATGACAGGATATACCCGGGAAGAGTTTTCTAATCTTCGTATCATGGATTTTCTAAAAGGCCCGATGATAGAAGATGAAAATAGACATGCTTCGATTTTGGCTGGCGAAATGTCTACTCAGAACCGTCAGATAAGAACTAAAGAAGGTGAATTGATAGACCTTGAAGTAAAAATAAAAATGATAGAGCCGGGAAAATTTCTGGCAATTGCCCGGGATGTTACCGAAAGGAAAAAAGCTGAAGTCGCATTGAAAAAAAGCTTTGAAGTGCAAAAGCTAATCATGGATACTGCACTTGATGCCATTGTTTGCATTGACCTCAAGGGAATGATTACTTTCTGGAATCCGGTTGCTGAGAAAGTTTTCGGCTGGCACATAGATGAGGTGCTCGGCAAAACACTTTCAGAAACAATTATACCAGAAAAATACAGGGAGAAGCATAGAGAAGGAATGAAAAGGTATTTAGAAACTGGAGTTGCACAAGTCCTGAACAAAACGATAGAGATAACTGCACTTAATAAAGAGGGAAAAGAATTTCCTGTTGACCTGAGCATAGTATCTGTTCAACAATCTGATGATCCATTTTTCTGTGCATTTATCCGGGATATTACTAAACGGAAAGAGGCAGAGATCGAACTCAATAGATTAAAGGAAAATTATCTTACCCTTATCAATAGTATAGATGGTATAGTGTGGGAAGCCGATGCAAAAACTTTTCAATTCAGTTTTGTTAGTGAACAGGCCAACAGATTATTAGGTTATCCGCCTGAACTGTGGATCAACCAGGCTTCATTCTGGGCCGATCATATTTATAAGGAAGACAGAAATTGGGCTATTGAGTATTGCATTAGTTGTACCCGTGAAAAAATGGCACATGATTTTGAATACCGCATGGTGGCAGCAGATGGAAGGATCGTATGGTTAAGGGATATGGTATCTGTGCAGGTGGAAAATGACGAACCTGCAAAACTGATCGGTATTATGGTAGACATTACCAGTCAGAAGCAAACAGTAAATGAGATAAGGGAGAAAAATGAACAGCTGAGGATGTTATCAGATCATTTGCAGAAAATAAGGGAAGAGGAGAGGACGAATATGGCCAGGGAAATACATGATGAACTGGGTCAGCAATTGACTATTATGAAAATGGATATTTCATGGCTTCAGGATAATGTTACAAAAGAAAACTGTGCAATACAACAACGAACGGCAGAGTTAAAGAATATGCTCGATCAAACAGTTACTACGGTACGCCGTATAGCTCATGAGCTTCGTCCAAGCATGTTGGATGATATGGGTCTTGTGGCTGCTATTGAATGGCATTTGGCCGAATTTGAAAAAAGAGCTGGAATAAAGACCGAATATAGTGGAGTGAAAAACCAGCTTCCACTGACCGATGCAGCCAAAACCGGGCTCTTTAGAATTATTCAGGAGTCGCTCACAAATGTTGCTCGTTATGCAAATGCAAAAAAGGTGAAAGTGAATCTTCGCCAGGTTGATGATAAGATTGTTCTAAAAATAGTAGATGATGGAATTGGGTTTGAACCTGAAAAACTGGCTTTCAAAAAAACGTTAGGAATTATTGGAATGAAGGAACGTTGCATAATGCTTGGTGGTGAATTCAAAATTGAAACTGCTATCGGAAGTGGTACCAAAATAAAAGTGACAGTTCCGGCACAGGATGAGACGAGATAACAAGGTTTATTCTCCGGGATGATAAGTTTTTTTTGCATGGCGGAGCACATCCTCTTTATAAAAAAGCACTTCTTTAAATTGACCCTTACTATACATCTCTCCCTGGTCAAAAAAATGTGGGGAGCCGGGGTCACCACTTTGACCCCCTGCCAGTAAAGATTTTGCCCTTATTCTTTTCCCGAATTCAACTGCAGCTACAAAGCTGTTACCGTGTATACCATATCTTTTTTTAGTACCGTCAAAGGTTCTGCTACTATAAGAGGGAAGCATACCCCATGCGGAAGAAGCAAAGCCAACAGGCAGGCTGGGCTTTTTGTCATCAAATATGTTTTCAATGTCAGATGATATTCGTTGAAAGCGGTTGATGTCACCCCAGGTAATTTGCCAGGAACCAAATTTTTTTTGAAGATCTTTTAAAACTGTTTGTAATGGTTGCAGCAAAGCATCAGGTCCGGCAAGTGTCGCAAAGGTTTTTGTTTTTTGCACAATATCTGACCCATTGCTCTGGTTGATCGAAGATTGCAATCGCTGTCCCCATTCAATGGCCAGTGTTGTAGCAACAGAATTTTCTGATGAATAGTAGTCCCATTTTTTTAAAACAGCCATTGGTTCAGCTAGCTGTAGATACAATGAATCAGATGATGAAACAGATTTTCCGTAACTAGTATAGGCATTCAATAAAGCCGGAACCAGGTCTTCAAAGGCAGTAAGCTTCCTGTTATATCCTGCATTGATCACATCATTCAGCGAAAACTTTTTTGTGGTCTCACTTAATACTCTCACAGCATTCAGCCCACGATAATTTTCACCATCTGGTGCCAGGTATTCCACATAGTTCGATTTTTTTGGACTGTGCTTGCCTGCTACAGTATAGGGTGTGGAATTACAATTTTGCAACCAGCCGTTTTCAGGGTTATAGATATGTACACTTTCATTTACCGGGTGATAGCCCTGCCATTCTGTTTCTTTTGTAGTTCCATCTACTGGATTGCTCCAATCATACCGGGGGTCTCTTTTAGGCAAAAAATTTCCATGCCAGTACGCAATATTTCCTTCAGCATCTGCATACACAGTATTATTTGATGGGTTGGCGCCCATATCCATCGTTTTTTTAAATGCAGCAAAACTGTTTGCTTTAGTGCGAAGCCAGCTTTGAATAAACCCTTTTGTATCCCGGTTATTATGTTTTAAACTAAGATATTGTCCGTTTCTTTTTGTCAAGATAGGACCATGATGAGTATACAGTGCATGAAATTTTTTTGTTTGCATTTCACCATCACTTGTTTTGTATTTTATGTTGATCTCTTCAATTATAACAGGTTTTTGTTTTCCATCATATTCATAAAACCAACCTCTCTCATTTTTATTTAACTTTTCAATATATGCATCGGAAATATCAGCTTGTGAAGAAGTATGCATCCATCCGCACTTTTCATTGAATCCCTGGTAGATAAATGGCTGTCCCCAGGTGACAGCGCCATAGGCATTCAATCCTTCATCACTTACCATATGTACTTCCGGCCGGAAATAAAAAGTAACATGCGGATTGATGTAAAGAATGGCATTGCCCGATTCAGTGATCTTTGGTGCAAATGCAAATCCATTTGAGCCGGTCATGTTTTCTTCCCTGGCAAAAACGTCGTTCACTTCATTATATGCAATAGTTTCATCATTGCCTGAGTAAAATGCTTTTAACTCATTAATGGAAATACCACCGGTACTGATGGCTCCGATACTTCCGTCTGTCCATAATAAGGGATACCATGGTTGAAACCGGTTTAGCAATGCAGGTTTTACCTGTGGATTTTTATAAAGAAAAAAGTTGATGCCGGCAGCATATGCATCCAATATATTTTTTAACCAGGGTGGTGAAGCTGTATAATCTTTTATAGCATCTGTTGTATCAATTATCAAACGGTTCAACAGGTCTTGATACAAATTGTTTTCGCCTGTTATCTCTGACATTCGCCCAAGCTTCTCAATATAATTCAATTCAACTCTTTTGAAATCATCTTCGCATTGTGCATACAGCAGGCCAAATACAGCGTCTGCATCTGTTTTTCCGTAAACATGCGGAACACCATACTTGTCACGGATGATGGTAATACTTTGTGCCTGTTTTTGAAATCTATCAATTTCTTTTTTAGTAAAAGACTGGGCAAACAACTGCAATGGAAGCAGCAGTATTAAAAACAGAATCTTCATTTTACAAAAGTATTTTTTATTTATTAGCACCCATACCTCCGATGATCAGCCAGCCTTTTTCTGTTTTCTTCCAGGTGTGAATGATCTTAAAGCTCCCCGACTTCAATACTTCGTTCTTATCATTTGTAAAGTTGTGTGAAACATCATAGAATACGATCGCAATATCTCCAAAAAGATTTTCCACTTTCCGGGTGAGTGTATAATTAAAAATACCGGGTTGTTGATACATTTCCTTCATCCAGTCGGTGATGTGTGCTTTATCACCAATGGTATTATTACTTGGGTAACCCAGAAAGTTATCGTCCCATAAGGTAATGTATGATTGGTAATCTTTTTCTTTTACATATTTCCAGTAATTCTCCTCCAGTTGCCAAATTTCATCTTTTATTTGTTGTGCAGAAGTTTTTGCTCCCACATCATTTATTTCAATCCAGTATCCATCCGGGTCCTGTAAATAAATTTGTTTTACGCCATCTGCTCTTGTGGTTATGGTATTTGGTTTGCCCGGCCAGTCGGAATAAGCAATTTTTAGTTCGGTGAGTCTCTTCACCAATGCATCTATGTTATTTGTATTTAATGCAAAATGTACCGCCTTATTAATAGTAACAGGTTCTTTAATTACAGAGACAAGATGCAGTTCCTTTCCCTCTCCCAGGGAAAACCACCGGATGCCTTCCATTTTGGTGCGGTTGATAATTTCTTTCAATTGAAAAACAGTGGCATAAAAATCTGCGGATCGGTTTACATCTTTTACAGATAGGGCATTATGGTTAAAAGTAAATTCAACAATACTGGCCTCTTGTGCAAAGAGAATGCCTTTACTTGTTACCACTAATGCCAGAATTAATGATTTGTACATTTTATTTTTTAATAAATGTAACCATATATTGTTTATAGTTCATTTGTTATCTTTCAGCAAATAATTTCTCGCATTATGCGGTACCAGGCATCGGTGTTTTTGCTAATATTAATGTTGGTTTCACTTTTTGGTTTTTCGCAGCGTAGAAAGCCATCAAAAGAGTTTAATGAGCCAGATCGTTTAAAAGCCCTTGCTTACCTTCAATCGATGGATACACTTCAAAAAAGTATGCACTGGCCCAATGTAAACCTCGGGCGGTTTATTGCCAATATAAAAAGCAATGTAGAAGATCCATACACATTTAGTACCGGACGGGGCACCAATTTTTGCTCCTATGGCGCCGTTTCCTACACTTGTCTTAAGAATGAGCCTTTTCGCTATGTTGAGTGTATGATAGAGTTATATAAAAACGGCAGGGCCAATTACCGGAATGTAACACTTGCACCTTCCGATTCTGTGAAGGCTGCTGCCGGCACAATCCTCTACCAGGGAGACCTGGATATTAATCCTGCTGATCAGATCTGGTTCCTGACCCTTGCTGATCATTTCAAGGGGTATGTAAATTTTTTTAATAAGAGATATAACAGGGGTGATGAGAATACATTATGGGCTGCAGCTAACCTGGCCAAGTTTAACCGGATGCTTCGCCGAATGTGTAAGTATAGGATATCTTCCCGTGGTACTGATTTTATCAGGCCCTGGATCAGTAATAAGTATGAATTCATAAAGCAGAAAATGGCGGAAGGTGAAGTTTATCTTTATATTAATAATGCTGTATTCAGAAAGAAAAATCATAACCTCACACAACTGATCGTTCCCACTCATTTTATAGTACTCAATTCACTTGAAAAAAACGGGAATGGGGACATCGTTGTAAAGTACTGGGATGGCAGTTATAAAACACAAAAAGAAACATCCTTAAGGGCATTCCGGAAAATAATTTACGGAATTTCATGGGTGAAATTTCGGGAGGAGCAACCATGAAACAACTATTAGCTTTTATATCGCTAGTGCTTTTTTTATGCGGTTGTACAGTTTCAAAACTGTATCCTGAAAATTATTATGCCGAGCATAAGGAATTGTTGCATCAAACAGAATCAACATATAAGAAGGCTTCCGGAAAAAAATCGTTTGCATTGGGATTTACCAGTCTTGATTTTTCCAGTATTTCCATTGAGTTAAAAACGGATACCGTCCGGTATATTTATGATTTTTTGGTGGATGATCAGAGCATGAATGACACACTTCAAAAACTTGGATATGATGTTGCAGCTATTCAAACGATAATTGCAAATATGAAGACGGTAAAATCTACCTGGATAAACACTCTTGATTATTATGTAGACGGGAAACCGCAATCACTTTCTTTTCTATCTATCCCGGTTAAGCAGTTTAGTTTTTTTCCTCTTTTGCAAAAAAGAAAATACTACGTTTATACATTTTACAACCAGCCACAATCTTATGACTCCCTTGGCAGGCTGCTTGATAAAAAACATACAAAACGGTTGCGAAAAGTAAATGGACAACATTTCTATCGTATCAACGATAGGGTAAGCTATACGATTTCCGGAAAGTTCAGGTAATAAAGAAGCTTTCAATTCTCGCCAAATTCCCGGATTACTTTCTTTGCTGCCGCCAATCTTATAGCCTTATTCTTCTCCACTAATTTATGCGTAGCCCATTCGGGATTGTTATTAATTTCGGCAGTTACCAGGCATACAAGTAAATCAACCTTTTTGTCTTCATTTTTTTCTATAGCAACTTTTTGCAGTATGGAAGCTACATTTGATTTTAGCTTCTTTTAATAAGTGTTGAATGCAGGTGTTTTACCTTCCATTGCTTTTTTTCTTTCACTAAAGCTACTGTTTCCAGCCATTGTTTCGTTACCTGTTTTCCATCTTCTATTATAACTGACTGAAGCCGGTAAGTAACCCATGCAGTTGTTTTATCTACAGTAGTATTGATGAATTCAAAACTATTGGTACGTTTAAAATTAGCTGATTGGTTCTTTGTAATTGCTTTAAAAATAAGTGTATCTATATTCCATACCTGGCCATATTCGTATAAGCTGATATCTGCTGTGCTATAAGTTTTCAGGCTGGTAGAATCACGGTTTGATA
>CAYVSH010000067.1:10185-17013 GCA_964453625.1 uncultured Chitinophaga sp. | reverse complement strand
GATCGAGATGTTACAGAAATTTTTGGTCAACCATTAATATATTATTCGGTATACAAAGCTCTACAAAAAGGATTCTTGGCAAAAGTTGAATATCGCTTACATAACGACAACATTGACGAAGATTGGATTACCAAGAATAGTAAAAAGGGGCACACGATAAAACAACTAAACAAAAAAATATTTCTTCCCGAAAGAGACGAAACGATATGTGAGCAGATTTATAAAACTTGGGAGGAAAGAAAGCTAGAAAGGGGAATAATATTTTGCAATAGTAGTGTGCATGCTGAGAGAATTGAAAGTCTTCTTAAAGCAAATTTTAAATTACCAGTCTGGTCTTTAACAACTAGGGTAAAAGATTCGAGGGAAAGGGCTAAACGACTTCGTGAATTTAGAACTGGGAAATGTAGCATTCTGACTTGTTACGACATGTTAAATGAAGGAGTAGATGTTCCAGATGTTGATTATATCGTTTTTCTAAGAGTAACGCATAGCAGGGTTTATTTTCTTCAACAACTTGAAAGAGTAAAATCATTTCAGAACGAGTTTGAGGAGGCAAGAAAGAATGAGATTGAGGACCTATATGTTAATAATGCTTTTAGTATTTCTTTCTCGTCAGAACAAACAACGAATTTCCTTGATCTTGTTACAAAAGATATATCTGAAGAGTCGGACGAAGATGACGAAATTCACTTCAATTTATAGTAAAGACAATTAGAATTTAGTATACATTCTTTGCAACTTGGTTTTGTTTTGCATATCAATGCTGCAAAATCCAAAATTGCCCAATTAATTTCTTTAGCTCTACAATGGTTTACAACTTTGTAAGATAGCTTTTGTAGATAAGGATCATAACGTATATCAGCCATTTTTCTTTCTCCAAAAAAACGTTCAAGTACTCTTGCCATATTTATATCAACCAATGGACTAGCTTGATTAAAAATGACTACTTCAACTGCATTAGCAATATACTGGCCCATAAAAGGGATTGACCCTAATTCTTGTCTATCTCTCGGTAATCTACCATTTCTCTTTATCATCTCTTTTGCCAAACTCATTAATCGCTTTGACCGCTGCCGATATAAACCTACAGGCTTTAGATAGTTTTCTAGTTTAGTAATGTTTGCATTTGCCAATACTTTCCAATTGGGAAAGTCTTTTAAAAACTGAGGATAGAACTTAGCTATTGTTTCTGCTTTTGTTCTTTGCAGTAAGACTTCAGCAATAATGTACTGGTAATGGGTTAACCCTTTTTTTCTCCACGTAAAATTTCTTCCATTTTCTTTGTACCATTTCAAAATCATTTCTTGAAAGAATTCAATTTTTTGTTTTGAGGTTTTATGGTTTTTTATATCATGTACTTCTGTCATATAGTAAAGTTAAAGAGTGAAAGATTCTAGGTCGGGGCCAGAATTACAGCGTTAGGCCCCGATCACCATATCAAATACTGCAGGTCTGTGATGCCAGTACGGTTTGCCCCATATCATTTTGAAAAAGCTGATCAGGGAATTCTTTTGACAACTATTTTGCTGGTGGTGAGATGGGTGATGAGAACCTTGACCGTATCACCTGCTTTTATTGTTTCTTTTTCTTCGGGACTGAGAGTGAGCTTTGCCTGCAGCTTGTCTCCAAACAGATCAAGATAGACACCGTAGGGAGTGATCTTTGCCACTACTGCATTTATCTCAAACTGCTTTTCGAAATAGAGCTGTGCTTTTTTATATTCCGGGATATAAAAATGTGAAAAGAGTTCTGCTTTGATGGCATTGGGCTTATCGAGATTGACCAGGCTGAAACTGATGGCTACATTTTCGGCAGTGTCGGCAGGCGGTACTTCCCAGGGAGATAATTGTAAGGGCAAGAGAATATAGCTTTCCCACTCTTTCACAAAATAGCCGTCATCAATCTTTTTTAAATACCCTGAGAACCTGTTTTCGATAGCCGCCTGCTGTATGAGTAATGAAATGGCCTCGTTGTGCCGGTACTTTACATTGTAAGCGGTCATCTTATCGCCCCTGTCGGACAATTTCAACTGGAAACTCACTTCATCACCCAACCTGTAATGATGTGGCTTTTTGCCGCTGTCTGCCGCATCCGTTTTACAATTGACCGACTTGTGTTTATTGTTATACGAATAGTCAATCGTGGCGAAATGCTTCTCGTAGTTGACGAATGATATCTTTCCTTTATAAACTTTTTCTTCCATTGCAGTTGTGCAAATGTAAGCCGATGTAACGGAAGCAGGGCGGTTCCGCATATCACTCTTATATTTATGCCATAAAATTCATGTATGTCTGACAGATTCCTTAACCGCACCAGCTTTGGCGATGCCGGCAATGCAGGTAACCTGATGAGTATAGCTGAAGCCCATGCGTTGCTGAATGAATGGGTTCCCAATGAAAAACTGCGGCTGCATATGAAACAGGTGGCTGCCAATATGAAGGCATGGGCCCTTGAAAAAGAAAATGCCGATGAACAAACTGCATTGAAATGGGAACTGGCGGGGTTGCTGCATGATGCTGACTGGGAAAAATATCCTGACGACCATTGCCGCATCATCATTGAAGAACTGGAACGACGGAATATTGATCCGGAAGTGATCCGCTGCATCGCCTCCCATGGACCAAAAGTTTTTGGCGTGGAACCGGAAAGCAAAATGGATAAGATGATCTATGCCATTGATGAACTGAGCGGCCTGGTGCATGCCTATAGCCTGCTTCGCCCGGAAAAATATGAAGGCATGGAAGTAAAAGGTGTAAAGAAACGATTGAAGGAAAAAGCCTTTGCAGCACAGGTAAGCCGTGAAGATATTGCTGATGCACTTACAAGAATAGATGTGACACTGGAAGAGCTGATACAGTTCATTATTGATCACCAGGGATCGGTAGAGTAAAATTTATTACGCAGGGTGGATCACCACCATCGGAAAGCAATAAATCAATCATTGAAGTACCAGTGGCTTAAAGTTTCCGTGCCAGCACTACAGGTGTTTTGAATTTTTCTTTTTTTCCCTGCAGGTTAAAAATCTCTGAGAAGATAATGTAAGTGCCAACCGGTAATTTATTTCCTTTATCATCCAGGCCATCCCAGTTCCAGTAGCCTTTTAATCCCAGTGTTCCGTTACGAACAAGGTTCCGGATCGGTCTTCCGGCGGCATCGAAGATGGTGATATTGGCAAGATAACCAGGCTCTGTCACTTCATATTGTATGGTAGCAATATCATCCCTGCCATCATTATCAGGAGAAAAAACTTTTGGAACAACTGCGATCGTTGCGTCAATGCTATTCAGTAATTTATACTGCGAGTTCTTATACGTTGGTGTTCCATATCCTGCAGTGGAAGCGGCGCTATGCCAGTTGGTGGGTTCTTGAGATATCCCATCCGGGTCAATTCGTTCCAGTGAAACACCATCTTCATTATCTATCAATTTGAAATGCCAGCTCTTGTTGTAATTCACTTCATCCACCACATTGCCCTGCTGATTCAATAACAGTACAAACCCTTTATCATCCGGGAAAGATGGTAATGAAGATTTAGTTAATACCCAATCCGGATTTGAAACGAGGTATTCCCTGCCAAGGCTTGCAGCATTTTCTGTTGAAACAATATAATCTCCCGGGAAAACCAACAATGGTGTAGTGGTCAGCTGACCAATACTGCTGATGACATTGCTGCTGTTCCTGTTAGCAATGAACATTTTTGACGCATCAAAAATTTTATTGCTCTTGTTATAAAATTCCACATAATCAAATGCATTACTGCGTGGGTTGAAGAGTATTTCATTAACGATCATATCCAGTGGTACAGCATCTTCCGGAAGGCCAACTTTTACATTGCTACCCGAACCGATGGTATTCCCTTTACAATCTGTAATATTTGTGGCGGATAAAGAATAAACCTGCCTGAGTTGCATCGGGCCGCTAAGTGTGAGCTGCACTTCATTGAACAAAGGACCTAATGTAACTGCTGACAAAATATTGATTCCATTACTGAATGTATAGTTTGCAATGGTAGCGCCTTTCAAACTATCTACCGGTTCATTAAACACCGCCACAATGGTAGTTGCATTAATGGTATAAGCTCTTTTTAATAGCGGTGGTGACTGGTCATTATTTGTTGCGTCAATCGAATTCCTTTTTCCTGGTGTGCCGCCGGCAGAGTTGGTGCTTGCCCTCCAGTTATTTGCACCTGTACAAGGATTTTTGGTGTCAATCATTTCCAATGTCCAGCCACCATCTTTTTTTAGTTCATTCTGGTACCAGCTGATATCATACATTAGGGCATGAATCAATCTTCCTGATGCATCCCTGATGGACAACTGGTCACCATCATTATCCAATGATGGAAAACTGCTTACTGAAATGGTTGTGCCGAATGCTGACATGGCAACAGCCGCACTACCCGTACATACAATAACAAAGCTATCCGGACGTAAAATAAAATTCGGCATGGGGCCGCTGGTACTGCTGGCATCACTTAGCCTCCAGCCTTGCAGGTTGAGAGGAAAGGCTGTTGTATTCTTTAATTCTATCCATTCGTTATTGGGAAGACCAACCTGTGGAGTTGGGTCGGCCATCAGTTCATCAATCACCACATCATAGCGTTGTGGTGTATAAAAACTGAATGTGCCGGTTCCGTTCACTATTGCATTACCCGAAAGATCCTGCACTCCGTTTATTGTAATCGTATTTGAAATTCCATTGGGGAAGTTGTTGGTAAACGTCAAATGCACCAGTGCATTGTTAGCTGCATCTCTTATGGCTGTAGCCGGGTTTCCTATGCCGTTATTTACATTATAGTTACTCAACGTTTGACTGGAAGCCAGGCTAACCGGTTCATTGAATAAAACATCAAGAGCATTGGGAGAAAGAGCCGTCAGTGTTTGAATAGCCGGAGGAGTAACATCGGGCACATAAGGTTTCACTTCAAAATCATCAAAGAAGTGCCGTTGAAAAAAACTGGCTGTACTCTGCCTTACCCATATTCCAAAAAAAGCAGAAGTGGTAAATGTTGCATCTACCACAGTGCCTTCACTTGAATAATTATTACCCGTGCCTGTAAGATCTCTTAGCAGTGTCCATTGATTAGTTGCATCCCGGATCACTTTTATCTTCATCACATTATTACTTGTGTTCAACGTACCATCCAAACCATCTATGATCAATGTACTGGTACCATTTGCATTTTTCCTGTACAATGAAATTTCATCTGCTGTATTACCGACACGAACAAAATAACCAGTAGTAGCGGACAAGGTAATATCGCTGTTTGAAGCTGTAAGATAAAAGTCAATATAATTGGTTGACGAAGGATTGAAAGTGATCTGGCACCAGAATTCCCATTGTGCTGTTGTAGCTAATGTATTGGCTGTGGAGAGATAAAAGTTACTGCTTGCAACGGTATTATTGCTTTGTAATTGAAAGGCAGGATTAACAATAAAATCGGCGGTGTTTCCTCCCCATGCCGGGTTTGTTGTAAGATCACCGTCACTGAAATTATCAATGAACTGGCTGTTGGCGGAGACACCCAATAACATACAACCTGCAAGCCATAATGAGAGTAATTTTTTTCGCATAAGCCAACGCCAGATAGTGGTTGATAAATGAATAGTTAAAGTACAACTATTTCAAATGAATCTGAACAGTTGTTTGTAAAAAACAAGGCTGTTTTGGAAGCAATTTCTTTTGTTATTATCTTCGGCCCGCAATGATGATAAAGAAACATACAAAACGCAGCAAGAAACATTCCTGAGGGAGGTTTGCAACGTTATGTGTGTATCAACATAAAAAAGTTTAGCAGGCCTTCCATAACGGAAGGCTTTTTTAATAACCAATAAAAAACAATAAATGAAAGTCGCAGTTGTGGGTGCTACAGGTTTAGTAGGCACTAAAATGTTACAGGTTTTAGCAGAAAGAAATTTTCCGGTGACGGAGTTGATACCCGTTGCATCCGAAAGATCGGTAGGTACAGAAGTAACATTTAAAGAAAAAAAGTATAAGGTTGTAAGTATGACCGATGCAATTGCAGCGAAACCGGCTGTGGCTATTTTTTCTGCGGGTGGCAGTACCTCATTGGAATGGGCACCAAAATTTGCAGAAGCTGGTATAAGAGTAATTGACAACAGCAGTGCCTGGCGAATGGACCCCACAAAAAAACTGGTAGTGCCGGAAGTAAATGCCGAAGTGCTGACCAAAGATGATCTTATCATTGCTAATCCTAATTGCTCTACCATACAAATGGTAGTTGCACTGCAACCGCTGCATAAAAAATATAAAATAAAAAGAGTGGTGGTAAGCACTTATCAAAGTGTAACGGGCACAGGGAAAAAAGCGGTGGACCAGTTGTTCAATGAAAGAAAAGAAGTGAAAGGAGAAATGGCTTATAAATATCCTATTGACCTGAATGTGATACCGCAGATAGATGTATTCCTGGAAAACGGATACACCAAAGAAGAAATGAAAATGGTGAAAGAGACCTGTAAAATAATGCAGGATGATTCTATAAAAGTTACCGCCACTACTGTACGCATACCTGTTGTAGGCGGACATAGTGAAAGCATCAATGTGGAATTTGAAAATGAATTTGACCTGGGAGAAGTAACTGCATTACTGGCAGCTGCTCCCGGTGTTATTGTACAAAACGATGATGCAGCACAGGTTTATCCTATGCCATTATGGGCACATGAAAAAGATGAAGTGTTTGTAGGCAGGCTTCGCCGTGATGAAACGCAACCAAAAACGTTGAACATGTGGGTGGTTTCTGATAATTTAAGAAAAGGAGCTGCTACGAATGCGGTGCAGATAGCTGAGTATTTACTTGCGAAAAATTTA
>CAYVSH010000067.1:0-10085 GCA_964453625.1 uncultured Chitinophaga sp. | reverse complement strand
GGTTGCAATGCTTCAAAAGCTGCAACCGTTTTTTTTACAAGAGCTTTTGAGGTTAGTTCTGCATCACTGATTTTTATCATGGCGATATAACTTTTCAGTTTTAGGTATTCTGCTGCAGGATTTTCAGGATAATAACCTTTTGGTACACGGCTTAATTTATATTCCTGACTTGTAGAAAGTTCACCATATACAGATTTGAATTTCTTTGCATTGATTATTTTCTTGAAATCAGCAAAGTTGTAATCTATCTCCTGTCTCACTTTTTTTAATTCAGGAGGCATGGGCATCCAGATGCCACCACCTGTAAAAACACCACCGGGCTCCAAATGAAAATAATACCCGGCCGAGTTCTCTGCTTTTCTTCCGCTCTTATTAATACTTGCCCCAAAATTGGTTTTATATGGAGACTTGTCTTTTGAGAAACGGACATCCCGGTTGATGCGAAAAAGACAATCTTTTGCCAGCAGCCCTTTTATTGTACTGTCTTTTTTGCCATGCTGATCTATTACAGCCTGAATAAAATTGATGAAATCAGCCTTTGCCGTTTCGTACTGTTTCCTGTTCTTATCGAACCAGGGCTTGTTATTATTCTTTTTTAGATCCTTTAGAAACTTAATAGTTGAAGTTTGCAGCATGGCCTATCCTTTAATCCTAAAGATAAGCGGAAACTAAAAATATGAAGACAGGCTATTTAATCCTTCCCCAGTTCTCACCACTTTTGATGCGATACATTGTCATTTCACTTACACCATAGTTTTCGGCCAGCTTTTTAATAGTGATCTTTCTGTTCTTACTGGAAAGGATCGACTTGATCTTTTTGACCTGAGTTGCTGTAAGTTTTAGGCCTTCTGTGCGGTTTGCCTGTTTTACTTTGTATGCAATTTTAGCCGGGCTTCCTTGCTGGTGATCGATCATTTGTTCAAGAGTTGCCCAACGAAGGTTCCTAATGTTATTATCCAATTTTTTATGATTGACATGAATAACATATTTGTGCTTGGGAGAAGGCTTCTTTAAAAAAAGCTTAGCCATTTCCCGATGTATATACAAAGTGCCTTTATTATCGGGCCGGTGCAGATTAAGTGTACGATAGCCCGTTGTTAATGACCCGCTGAGAATTTTCCCGTCCTCGAGTACATTTTTTTTGTAGCTGGCAATACGGCCCAGATTTGAAACTGCATATCTATTACGGAGTTGCCTCCATCCGGGAAAACTGAGGTGTTTCCAGACTTCGCCGGCTATTTTTTTAATCATAAAAAATATATTTTTAGCCAGGGACAGAGTGCCGGGTACAACAATGGTACGATAAGGTTATCCGAGCAATTGGTTAATGATTCTTTACTAAGGTAAAAAAATTACAATCACCAGCAATATTATTTTTTACCAACGAGTTTTAGAAACTCGGCTTCGGAAATGATCTTTATTGAGTTAAGTTTTTTTGCTTTCTCCAGTTTACTGCCTGCATCTTCTCCAACAACAAGATAATTCAGTTTCGTACTAACACCACTGAGTATCTGGGCTCCGTTTTCTTCTGCAAGTGCTTCTGCTTCACTCCTTTTTAAAGTTGGCAAGGTTCCGGTAAATAAAAAAGTTTGTCCTTGCAGGTTACCATCATTCTCCGGTTGCTTTTTCTGGTTATGCAACTGCAAACCTAATTTTTCAAGCTCCTCCAGCATTTCAATATTGCTTTTGTTACTGAAAAAATGATGAATGCTTCCGGCCACTTTTGGACCCACATCTTCCAGGTTTTGCAATGCTTCAAGGGAAAAATTTTTAAACTCAAGCAGGTGACCCACAGCCCTTGCCAGTGTTTTGGCTGTTGTTTCGCCAACAAAACGGATACCCAGCGCATACACCAATCTGTGCAAAGGCTGGCTCTTCGAAGCTAATATTGCTGCCTGTAGTTTTTCAATAGATCTTTCTCCAAAACCCTCCATGCCACTGATCTTACTGAAATCCAGTGTATAAATACCCGGAATATCTTTCAATAAACCTAACTCATAAAATTTTCGGACATTGGCATCACCAAAGCCACGGATATCCATCGCATCTTTACTTACAAAATGAATGATCCGTTCAGCAACCTGTGCCGGACATTCAATATTAATACATCTCCATACAGCCTCCTCTTCTTCTTTAAAGAGTTTACTGCTGCACACAGGACAGTTTTTTGGAAATACAATTTTCTTTTCCTTTCCTGTTCTTGTATCAGGTAATGATTTTACAATTTGGGGTATCACATCACCGGCCCTTTCAATCAGTACAGCATCACCAATCCGCAGGTCTTTTTCCTTTATATAATCTTCATTATGTATAGAAATACTGCTTACCGTTACACCTCCTACTGCCACAGGTTCCAGCTTTGCAACGGGTGTTACAGCTCCTGTTCTTCCCACCTGGAACTCTACATTCAATAATTTACTGGTAGCCTGTCTTGCTTTGAATTTATAAGCAATGGCCCAACGTGGATGGTGTGATGTCATTCCCATTTTTTCCTGCAACTCAATGCTGTTCACCTTTATCACCATCCCATCTATTTCATAAGGAAGCTCATCTCTTTCTGCTTCAAAACCGCTGCAATATTTGATCACATCATCAATTCCTGTAAAAACCCTTTTTTCTTTTTCGGGACTGCGAAAACCAAGATCCCACAATAGTTTTAACGAACCAGCATGTGTAGTAAGTTCTGCTGGTATTTTGTTTCCTTTTAGTAGTGAAAAATAACTTATGTGATAAACAAATGCCTCCAGGTTTCTTCTTGCTGCTTCTGTTGGGTCTTTAATACGAAGAGTGCCTGCAGCAGCATTGCGGGGGTTTGCCAATGGTGTGAGCCCTTTCTCAATCAATTGCTGATTATACTTGCTGAAGTTATTCTTGTTGATCAACACTTCACCTCTTATTTCAACCTGCTGAATATTATAATCAGAAAATTTAGCAGATAACGGAAGTGAGCGGATCTGTCTGATATTCGCAGTTACTTCATCTCCTGCTTCGCCGTCTCCTCTTGTGGCACCACGAACCAGCATATCATTTTCATAAATAACTGAAATACTGCCACCGTCAAATTTTGGTTCAACACAATATTCAATTTTCCCTAATCCTGTTAATTCTCTTGCCTTACGGTCAAAATCAATAAGATCATCACTGTTGTATGAATTATCCAATGATAACATTGGTACCAGGTGTATTGCTGCAGGAAAATCCTTTGTTAGTCCTTTGGCAACCCGCTGTGTTGGAGAATCGGCTGTGATCAAGTCCGGGTTTACCTGTTCAAATTTTTCGAGGGTTTTATAAAGCAGATCGTATTCACCATCGGCTATCAACGGGTCATTTAAAACATAATAGCGGTATTCATGAAAGCGAAGTACATCTCTTAATGTTTCAGCATCTGCTTTTGACAATTGAGCACCTTCTTTCTTATTGAAAAATTCTTTTGCAAGTCTTTGCAATTCCCTGCTTTTGTCTTTTGAGTACATGAGTTAATACATTGGCTGGTAAAGTTAACAGGTAGTTCTAAAAGTAAACACGGGGTAAGCTTAAATTTCAAATGCTCCCTTTTATAAAGAAATAATTACTTTCGGCCCTGAATAGAAAAACTTTATTACGTCATTTCAATATATTGAAACAATTATTTATTTAAGTAAGCTATAGCATGAGTAAAACGCTGCAGTTGAAAACCGCCGAAATAGAAAAGATCAGCCACCTTGATTATTTCAATATTGCGATCTCAGTAGACTGTGTAATATTCGGATATGATGACAAGGACCTGAAAGTGCTGGTTATAAAATCTGACCTGAAAGAGTTTGAAGGATTATATTCATTGCTGGGCGACCTGATAGATCCGCATGAGGACCTTGAATCTGCTTCATACAGGATACTGAAAGAAAGAACCGGGATGGATGATGTTTATCTTGAACAGGTACAGGCTTTTGGTAGTATTGACCGGCATCCTTCAGGAAGAGTAATCACCATTGCTTATTATTCCTTAATTGATATAAAACACCATAAACTGCAATTAAGTCATAATGAGTTGCACTGGCATTCTGTAAATGATATTAAAGAACTTGCTTTTGATCACAAACTAATCCTCGATAGCTGCCTTAGCCGGTTGCAGCAACAGGTAATGGAAACTCCTGTTGTTTTTAATTTACTTCCTGATAAATTTTCATTGCGGCAACTACAGGAATTGTATGAAGCAATACTTGGTCAGGAATTGGATCGCCGGAATTTCAGGAAAAAAATATCATTGAAGGATTGGCTAATAGACATCAATGAGATGGAAAATGATGTGCCTCACCGGCCCGGGAAATTATACCGACTGAAACCATCATTACCAAAGCAGTAAAGCTAAGCTACATTGACTTTCCTTCAACCAGTATGGATGGATGAATGATAGTACGGGAAAAAGTTTTCTTATTATTAATGTGGTCAAACATTCTTTTGATGGCTAACTTTCCAAGTTTATATCCACTGGTTTCAATATATGTTATTGCCGGATTAAACAATCCAGGTATAATCCCATTGCTCATTGCCAATACACCAACTTTCTGAGGGATTTTTATTTGCAGGCTATTCATTGCTTTCATTGCACCAATCAGTATCTCATCACTCATGCAAAAAACCTGGTCAATTTGATTTTTTGTTTTAAAAGCTTCAGTTATTATCTCTGCCGCATGTGAAGAAGAAATGGCAAATCTTATCAGTATTGTAGTATTTGTAGCTTTGGTTCGCAGTGTTTTTTCAAATGCATTTAACCTTAGCTTAGTAATTGACAGATCGGGGTTTCCAAAAATTGCAAGTACATTTTTCTTTGAATGATCAATTATTTTCTCAGCCGCCATAATTGCTGCATCCTCGTCAGCCAGGCACACCCTGTTATAGTTTTCTTGCTCCGGCACTTTATCAAAAAAAATAACCGGGGGATCTATAACCAAATGATTTTGGTACTCTACTGATAAAGTTGAATGTGCTGCCATAGAAATAAGTACTCCGGCAACCCTGCTTTTGCGGCAAATTCTGATACTTTCTAATTCCTGCTGAACATTATCACCTGTCTGCAAAACCATTAAAGTATATCCTGACTTTCTCGCTTCTTCTTCAACCGCCGAAATGAAAGACTCATAAAAGAAATTGGAGATATAAGGAACTATAAGTCCGATAATTTTGCTGCTGTTAGTCCTCAGGTTAACTGCATATGTGTTTGGCTCATATTCCAACAACTCGGCCAGGTCCTTTACTTTTCTTTTTGTTTTCTCAGAAATATCAGGATGGTTTTTCAGAGCTCTTGAAACGGTAGATATACTGATATTCAACTTTTCTGATATACTCTTCAAAGTAGAACTACTGCTCATAAGATTTTAGCAAAAAAAAATTAACCGAAAACATTTTCGCAAACGTTTTCGCAAACAATTGCGGCAAATTTCTTTAATAGATTGATTAGTAATAAATTAATTAAACTTATATTTAAAATGTAAATTAAGAAAAAAATTGACCTGGACTTAGGGGTAAAATAGAAATCATAAAAAAAAGTGATTTTTTTCAATAAAGGTGTATATATTACACATTATTAGAACCTTCCTCTGAGAGTTTGCCACCTAGTTGTCTTATATATTTCATAATAAGTGCTTTCAATATTTGAGGCACTTGTATGTTGGTTTATATATCTTAACACTAATTAAAAACGATTGCTTATGCATGGTAGAATCCTAAAGAAGATATCTCTTCTTTCCTTATCAATCCTCTCCTTTATGCTTGTGTATGCACAAGATAAAGTTGTAACAGGTACTGTTACAGATTCCAAAGACGGTAATCCCGTTGTAGGTGCTTCAGTAGTTGCAAAAGGCTCCCGAACCGGTACTTCAACAGATGCTGAAGGAAAATTCAGGTTAACTGTTGCTTCTTCGGTTAAAACCCTGGTGGTTTCTTCAGTTGGTTATGTAAATATAGACGTAGACATAACGGGAAAATCAACAGTTACTATCTCACTCTCTGCTGAAGCCGGTGGTTTAAGCGAGGTGGTTGTTACAGGGTATGGTTCATCCAAGAAGAAGGACCTTACAGGTTCAATTGCATCAGTAAAAGCAAAGGACTTTAACAAAGGGGTAGTTACTTCACCAGATCAACTTATTCAGGGTAAAGTAACCGGTCTACAGATAGTAAATAATAATGGCCAGCCTGGTGCTGCTGCAACTATCCGTATCCGCGGAACGAGTTCAGTTCGTTCAGGCAACAACCCATTAGTTGTTGTAGATGGAATTCCATTGAGTGGAAGAACTGCCAGACCAGGTAATAGTCTTGGTAATATTGGTGCTAGCCCGGCATCTAATCCACTGATATTCGTAAACCCGGGTGATATAGCATCAATTGATGTTTTAAAAGATGCATCCGCTACTGCTATCTATGGATCAAGAGGTGCTAATGGTGTAATTATCATTACTACTAAAAGACCTTCTTCCGGTCAGCCATCTATTGATGTGAATTATACTATTGGAACCGGAAGCATCATGAAAAAATTAGATGTTCTTTCTGGAAGTGAATACAGGCAAACGTTAACTCAGTATGGTCTTACAACAGGAGACTATGGAGATAATGTGAATGCATTTGACGAAATCATCAGAAACGGCTCAACTCATAATTTGAATATTTCTGCCAGTGGAGGAAATGAAAATGCCCGTTATCGTTTTTCTGCTAGTGCTTTGAGCGATAAAGGAATTATTAAAGAATCTGACCTGACTAAATATACAGTGGGTTTTATGGGCAATTTCAAGTTTTTGGATAGTAAAAAGCTTGGTCTTGATATAAATCTTAATACAGCACAAGTAAATGAATCTATTGTACCTATTACTAACGATGCCGGATTTGAAGGCAACCTAGTTGGACAGGCCCTCCAATGGAATCCTACCCATGCACTTAAAAAGCCAGATGGCACATTTTGGATACAGCCTCAGTTTGGAGCTTCTTCAATAAATCCACTTTGGTTCTTAGAAATGTATGACGATAGGGTAAAATCTTCATTTGTATTAGCCAGCGTATCTCCTTACTATAAGTTTACAAATGACCTTGAGTACAGGTTCCTGTACAGCTTATATCAAGGTGATGGACGTAGAAAAGCTATGGTAGGCCGTAATCTTTTGAATATTGACAGGTATAAGGACAGGGGGATCGCATATATTGGAGAGGGTTTCGAAAGGACACAACAGTTTACGCATACTTTAAATTATAATAAACAACTCAACAGTAACCTTTCGTTAAACGCTTTAGTGGGTTATGAGTATACTAAATTTGAATTCAGTAATTCAGGACAATCTGCCCAGGATTTTATTGACATTGGTATCCCATATTATAATATGATGGGCTATTCTTCTCAATCAAGCAGAAATATATTTAACTACCAGGATCCAACAAATGAGCTTCAGTCATATTTTGCAAGAGCCGCTTTCAATATTAAAGACAAATACCTGATCACTGCGACCATCCGTGCAGATGGTTCAACCAAATTTGGAGAAGATAACAAATATGGATATTTCCCATCCATTGCTGCAGCCTGGAATATCAGCAATGAAAACTTCATGCGTAGTGTAAACTTTGTAAATAACCTAAAGTTAAGACTTGGTTGGGGACAAACGGGTAACCAGGAGTTCCCATCAGGTGCAGCACAAACAAGGTTTGGAGTTTCTGGAATTGGATCATTGTCTCAATTTAATGTTGCAAATACTGCTCTTAAATGGGAGACCTCTACCACATTTAATGCAGGAATTGACTTCTCAATTCTAAAAAGAAGAGTTAATGTAACAATTGACTACTTCAATAAAGAAACACAAGATGTATTATTTGAACTTGATTTTCCACAACCGGGAGCATCATCTGCCAAACAATGGCAAAACCTTCCTGTTATAATTGAAAACAGTGGTGTGGAGATAGCCGTTAATGCTCTTGTTGTTGATAAAAACTCTTTATCGTGGAATGTAGGCGTAAATGCTACTTTCCTTAAAAACCTTTTGACAGGTTTACAGGGTACTTATAATACCGGAGCACTTCACGGTCAGGGAAGCACTGGTGCATTTGTACAAAAGCTGGCATCTGGATATCCGCTGAATGTATATTACCTCCGTGAATTCCAGGGTATCGATAAAACAACTGGTCAAAGTATTTATAGAGAGGATGGTGACGTTTCATACTATGGTGAAGATCCAAATCCCAATACGTTACTGGGTATAACATCTGAATTAAATTATAAGAAATTCAGCTTTGTGATCAACATGAACGGCGCTATGGGCCATTTCCTTTACAACAATACAGCCCAATCAGTTGTTCCTATTACAAACCTTGGAACAAGAAATGTGGCAAGTTCATTGGTAAGTGCCAGTGTAAAAGAGGATCTGTCAAACCCAATCACCTCTTCAACCCGTTATCTTGAAAAAGGCAACTATTTGAAGATGGCAAACGTTACATTAGGATATGATCTTGGTAAGATCATGAAATTCATAAAGGGTTCAAGGATCGCTTTAACAGGTCAGAACTTATTTGTACTGACAGATTTTACAGGATTTGATCCTGAAGTTAACGTAGATAAGAATATCGGTGGGATACCTTCTAATGGGATTGAATACATTCCTTACCCGACAGCAAGGAAAATTCAATTTACATTAAGCTTATCACTTTAATTAAAACAATAATATCTTTAAAATAAAACATATGAAATACAGAAACATAATAATGATTGCTACTGTTTCGATGTTTTCTATTTCAGCCTGTACCAAGCTGGAAGAAAAGTTGAATAGTGAGACTGTGGCAGGCGGCACATCCGGAGGCACAGTGAATGTAACTGCCCTATTAGCCGGAGCATATCGTTCACTTGAAGGACCATTTATGAACCAGGATCAGTTATGGGCATCTGCAGAACAAACTACAGATGAAGCAGTAGGACCTACAAGAGGTGGTGACTGGGATGATAACGGTATATGGAGAGTTTACCATAACCATCGCTGGACTTCTGAACATGCCTTTTTAACCAATACATACCGCTCACTTGCACAAGCACAATTTGCAGCTACTACAGTTTTGGATAACAATCCATCACCTCAGCAAGCTGCAGAGGCAAAGTTTATTAGAGCTTTTGCTATGTGGCATGTATTGGATGGTTGGGACCAGGTTCCTTTCCGTTCTACTTCATTAGGAGATCTCACAAATACACTACCTGAAGTAAAAAAAGGTACCGAATGCGCAGATTATTTAATTGCAGAACTGAATGCAGCTATACCAAATCTACCTTCGGGTGCCGGACTGGGTATTGCTACAAAAGATGCAGCAAGAGCCCTTTTAATGAAAATATACCTTAACAAAGGTGTGTATGCTAACAGGGCGGCTCCCACTTTTTCTGCTGCAGATATGAACCAGGTAATAACACTGGCTGACCAGATACTTGCAGGATCATATAATCTTGGTACAAACTTCTTTAACAACTTCGCACCAAACAATACAGTTATTGGTACTGAGTTAGTTTATACTTTAAGAGCTGATAATGGATTAGGTGTTGGAGGTAACGGTCCAATGTACCAGGCATTCAGCGGTCTTCATTATAACATGAACCCTAGTGGTTGGAATGGCTTTGCCACTTTAGGTGATTTCTATGATAAGTTTGATGCCACTGATAAGAGAAGAGGTGGACCTGGTGCAGTAGCTGGTCCCCCAGCTCCGGGACAGCCGGGCTATTATCCTGGTTTAACAAATGTAACCGGTTTGTGGGTTGGTCTATTGTTCGGCCAGCAATATAACCAAAGTGGTACACCATTGCTTGACAGAAAAAATAACCCTCTATCGTTTACAAAAGCTGTTGCTTTGAAAGAAACAGGAAACAATCTTGAAGTAACTGGTATCCGAGTTATGAAATATGTACCCGATCTTGCAAATCAGTTCCCATGGAATAATGACTTAGTTGTTTTCCGTCTTGCTGATATACTGTTAATGAAAGCTGAAGCCATCCTACGTGGTGGAACTGCCACTACTGTAGCTCCGTATGGTGGAACAGCACTATCTATAATAAATTATATCAGAACCCATGTAACGAGAGGTGTCACACCTTTAGGTGC
>CAYVSH010000066.1:0-17197 GCA_964453625.1 uncultured Chitinophaga sp. | reverse complement strand
ATCCTGCCAATCCTGATCTGTCACTGGGAAATTTCAAACTGGATTCATTGCCGGAATCAGAAATAAATATTCCTATACAGATCAACCTGAAACCGATGTATGTGATGGCTGATAAATCGGTGGATACGGTTTTCAATTCTCCTGGCTATCCCGATAAATGGATACAGGACGGCTGCGATTCAAGATACAAATATGAATTCCGCCGCGGGCCATTGAAAATTACCGGGGCAGGCAGTTCTATGAATATTGGTTTCACCGGTTATTACAGGATCATTGGCTCAACAAGAGTTTGTGTAAACGGAACGGTGCTGTCACCATGGACACCGGCCTGCACCTGCGGCTTTGGTAAAGAACCGGAACGAAGAGTTGAAGTTTCTTTCTCTAACTCTATTACAGTAACACCAGATTATAAAGTAAAACTGGCTGTAAAAAGAAATGAACCAAAGCCATTGGATAAATGTGAAGTTTGTTTCTGGGGACAGGACATTACCAAACAGGTGATGAAAGGATTGACCGAAGAACTGGATGCTTCTAAAAAGGATATGGAGAAAACTTATGGCGCAGTTGACCTGAAACCCTATTTCAAGCAGGTATGGGACAGGCTGAACCTGAACTATAATTTGTATAACCTCGGCTGGCTGCAAATCAACCCGCAAAAATTCCGTATCAACAATTTATTCATCAATAAAGATTCACTGAATGTGT
This sequence comes from uncultured Chitinophaga sp., assembly GCA_964453625.1. GTDB lineage: Bacteria > Bacteroidota > Bacteroidia > Chitinophagales > Chitinophagaceae > JJ008. The sequence goes on along the minus strand of CAYVSH010000066.1, from coordinate 16,492 downwards.
ACTTGGGGTTGACGGCAAAACCGGTTATCAGTTTTGAACAGCCGACAGATAAAATATCTGCATTGCCAAACATGGCTGGCTTCAGCAAGCAGCAGGGCTTTTCCATTTTCCTTGATGCAGTGCTGAATTATGATTCGCTGGGCTGGATCATGAACAGCCAGATAAAAGGCAAAGAGTTTACCTTCAAAAAAGGATTCATCAAAAAGAAATTTGTTATTGAAGATTGCAGTATCTATGGCGGCGGTTATGATAAAATGGTGATCAAAGTGGTATTCTCCGGTACCAATGACGGGGTAGTTTACCTTGTTGGCCGTCCTGCATATGATGATGACAAGAAACTGATCGAAATAAAAGATATTGAATTCGACATCAAATCAAAGAACATCTTACTGGGCTCTGCCGACTGGCTGTTTGATAAAAAAATTACCAAAGAGATAAGCCAGTATGCAAAGTTTGAATTGAAAAATTATATTGACTCAGCTAAGATCAGCATCAATGAACAACTGAACCAGCAATGGTACAGCGGTATCCGCAGTGTAGGCAATATCAAAGACATAAAGCTGATAAAGATATATCCGATGCAGGAACACCTGGTCATTCGCAGTAATTGTTCAGGAAGCCTGGCGGTGAAAGTGGAATCAGTTGATTTCAGTCTTTAACTTCTTCCGTGTAATCATCAGGCAATGAAGCCTTGAATGAAAAATTCCGTTGTGCAACGTAACTAAAGATAATTACAATGACGATGGTTATTATCTGCGCCAGCACCGGGTACACATGGAATTTCTCCACCATGATCATCAGCAACAGGTAATTGATAAAGAGATTGAACAGGCAAACAATAAAATAACGGAACAATTGTATCCTCCCTTTCATGTTGGAATCGCTGAACACAACATACTTCGACATAAAGAACCCAACCGGGAAAGTGATGCTGAAGGAAAGAAACAACGCAGCATTATGTCCTTTGAAGGCATAGAAGCCAAAATGAAACATCTTTTCGAAAAAGATATACTTGTAACTGATAAAATAAATGATAAGTCCCAGCAATGTATTGCCACCACCGGATGCTGCATACCGGAAGGTTTGCAGGTTCATCAGCCGTTTAAAAGGCGGATAGAAAAAATCAATTATGGGAAGAATAAAGTCCCGGGCACTATGTATATGTCTTCGCATTTGCGGGGCAAAGGTAAAAGAAACAAATGCCAAATCTCAAATTCCAAATATCACCGGAATTTACCAATATGGTTTATGTAAATTTGCCACTTAATTAAAGAAAGGATGAGCATAGTAAATGAAATAAAGGGGCTGGTTGGCACGGTGATAAAAGATCTGTACCAGGTTGAGGTTCCGGAACAAAATTTAACCATCAACAGCACCAAACCAGAGTTTGAGGGTGATTACACCCTGGTGATGTTTGCATTTGTAAAGCAATTGAAAAAGTCGCCTGAGCAATTGGGCAATGAGATCGGAGAGGCATTGGTTAAGAATAACCCGGAAATTTTTACAGCACATAATACCATCAAAGGATTTTTGAACCTTACAGTTGCAGATAAATACTGGTTGAATTTCCTGAATAAAAATTTTGCTGACGTAAAATTCGGCTCTGCTCAGTCTAATGGCAGAAAAGTAATGGTGGAATATTCATCTCCTAATACAAACAAACCAATACATCTTGGCCATCTCCGGAATAATTTCCTGGGTTGGAGTGTGGCACAGATATTAAAAGAAAGCGGATACGAGACCATCAAGAGCTGTATTGTAAATGACAGGGGTATCCATATCTGTAAAAGTATGATTGCGTGGCAGCAGTTTGCCAATGGCGCCACGCCACAATCAACCAATACCAAGGGAGATCATTTTGTAGGTGAGTATTATGTAAAGTTCAATGACGAATATAAAAAGCAGGTAGAAGAACTGGTGGCAGGTGGCATGTCAAAAGAAGATGCGGAAAAGGAAGCACCCATCATGAAAGGCACACAGCAGATGCTGTTGGATTGGGAAGCCGGCAAACCGGATGTGATTGAACTCTGGAAAAAAATGAATGGTTGGGTGTATGAAGGTTTTGATGTGACCTACAAAAGGATAGGCTCTGACTTTGCAAAAATGTATTATGAAAGTGAGACTTATTTACCCGGAAAAAGATTTGTAGAAGAAGGATTGAAGCAGGGAGTATTTTTCAAAAAAGAAGATGGAAGTGTGTGGATAGACCTGACAGATGAAGGATTGGATGAAAAACTGGTGCTAAGAAAAGATGGCACATCAGTTTACATCACCCAGGATCTGGGGTTGGCAGAAGAGAAATACAAAGACTTTAAATACGACGAAAGCATATATGTGATAGCGGATGAGCAGAACTATCACATGAAAGTGCTGAAGCTGATCCTGCAGAAACTGGGTAAGCCATATGCAGATGGTATTTATCATTTAAGTTATGGTATGGTGGAACTACCAAGCGGCAGAATGAAAAGCCGGGAAGGAACAGTGGTAGATGCAGATGATATCATTGAAGAAATGGTGAATGTGGCAAGGAACAAGACCGAAGAATTAGGCAAGGTAAAAGATTTTACTGTGGAAGAATTAAAAGAACTCTATGATACGATTGCACTCGGCGCCTTGAAGTTTTTCCTGCTACGGGTTGATCCAAAGAAGAGAATGATCTTCAATCCTGATGAGTCAATAGATTTTCATGGCTTCACCGGGCCATTCATTCAGTATACACATGCGAGAATAAAGTCAATACTTCGTAAAGAACAAGGAACAAGAAACAATGAACAAGTAAGTAGCAGCCTTCTGAAATTGGAGAAAGATCTGATCATATTATTGGAACAATATCCGACTATAATTGAACAAGCCGTTGTGGAACATAATCCTTCGGTGATTGCCATATACATTTTCAATATCGCCAAGCTTTTCAATAGTTTTTATACGGAACATTCCATCATGAAAGCAGAATCGGAAGAAAAGAAACAACTACGGCTACAAATAGCCACGATGACAGCTAATGTTATTGCATCAGGCATGAGCCTGCTGGGAATTAAAGTACCGGAAAGAATGTAGATCAAAATGAAAAACAGATAAAAGAAAAAGCAACCATTTATGGTTGCTTTAATTATTTATGAAAGATTATTAGCTACATCCTTCCCTTACTCACTATTCCCCATTCACTATTCACCTTCTTACATTCCCATCATCATTTTCTTTTGCTTCAGCTTGGCCAATGATGGATCTTTTTCAATAGCTATATCACAAAGTCTAATTCCCTTTTCTGAATTTTCCTTACCACCTTTTTTCTGGTAAGCCATCCCGATCATGTATAAAGAAGAGTAACTTTCTTTATCATATTCAAGCACTTTATCCCAGTACTCAATGGCCTGATCATATTTACCTTTGTAATAATATGCTTCTGCCACCATGTTCAGGATATTCATATCGCTGGGTTTTCTTTTCAGAATTTCATTCAGCATCTCCACACCTTTATCAAGGTCTCCTATATTCAGGTATGCAATTCCAAGATTTTCTAAGTAATCATTGTCTTTCTTCAAACCCTTCTCTCCTGCTTCGAGCATATACTTTAAGGCATCTTTATCATTATTCATTGCATAGCAAATAAGACTTAGCTCATAGATCCAGTAAGCTTCATTGGGTTTTAGTTCAATTGCTTTTTTAAAATATGGGATTGCCAGCTTATAGTTCATCATATCTGCATAGCTACGGGCAACTAAATAAGGTGCATCAGCATTGGTCGGGTCTTCATTAGCTGCTTCTGTAAGATATTTAATTGCTTCTCCATAATTATCTATATCGTAATTGACACGGCCGATATAAAAAGCAACTTTCTCAGATGGGTCAACTTTTTTCAGTTTGTTGGCATACAGGATTACATCATCAGTTTGCTTTAACTGGAAAGATAGTGTAAGTAGTTGTTTATAATTAGCAGCAGATTCATCCCCTAAAGCAACAACTTTTTTGAAGTATTCTCTGGCCTGTGCATATCTACGCAGGTCTAGATAGGCAGAGGCTAATTCTTTGTTGATAGAAAGACTATTTTCATCATACCGGATGGCTTTCTCAAAATTCTTTAATGATTCCAGGCGACGGCCATTTTGTTTTTCTGTCAATCCTTTTTGCAAAAAGTAATCAGCACTGTCCACCCGTGGTAGTGCCTCAATAGATGCATTTGAACTGGCAAAACTGGTTTGTGAGAATGAATGCGATGCAGTCAGTAAAAGACTTACAGCAAGGATGATTCGTGTCATAGGGCTTTTATTTGGATTGGATTGAAAATACTACTCATTGCAAGATAGAATTTGAAATGAATTAATCAGAACTAAACCGTCGAATAATTAGCGAATATCGTTCCAAAAAAGTATTATTTCAGAACAATCCCGGCAAGGGGTGGTAAATTTACTGTCAGAACATAGTTTTGTTGATTCTTATCAATCTCCCGGCATCTTATTTCGGGATTAAAAACATCCCCGGTTCCCCAGTAAATCTTGTTGTCGCTGTTAAAAATTTCCGCTTTATAAGGTTTTCCACTTACTTCTATCTGCCAATCGTTCCGCACTACGGGAGTCATGTTCAAGATTACCAACAGATCATCATCTGCTATCTTACCTTTCCTTTTATACACCATTACTGATTCCTGCCGGTGGTTAAGGTCCACCCATTCAAACCCATCATTCTTAAATTGATTATGATGCAAACCCGGTTCTCCTTTCATTAGTATGTTCAAATCCCTTATACAATCCTTTAGTAAACGGTGACAATCGAATTGTAACAGGTCCCACTGCAATTCTGATTTGTAATTCCACTCATTGGTCTGTCCGAATTCATTTCCCATGAATAATAATCTTCCACCTGGGTGTGTCCACATATAAGTGTACAACAATCGCAGATTGGCAAACTTCTGCCATTCATCGCCTGGCATTTTATACAGCATCGGGCTTTTACCATGTACTACTTCATCATGGCTCAACGGCAGCATAAAGTTTTCATCATAGAAATACATCATGCTGAATGAAAATTTATCCTGGTGAAACTGCCGCATATATGGGTCCATCTCAAAATAATCAAGTGTATCATGCATCCAGCCCATCATCCATTTCATGCCAAATCCCAAACCATCATCATACGTTGGTTTTGAAATACCGGGCCAGTCCGTTGCCTCTTCGGCTATGGTTTGTACATCGGGAAAATCACGGTAAATAGTATGGTTCAGGTCTTTTATAAATTCGATAGCTTCCAGGTTTCCATCACCACCAAATTCATTAGGCTCCCACTCTCCTTCTTCCCTTGAATAATTTAATTTAAGCATAGAGCTTACCGCATCCACCCTTATACCATCAATATGAAAAAGATCAAACCAGAATCTTGCACTGCTGATCAGGAATGATTTTACTTCTCCTCTTTTGTAATTGAAAATATAGCTGTTCCAGTCAGGATGAAACCCTTTCCGCATATCAGCATATTCATAGGTATGTGTTCCATCGAACATAAACAGTCCATGTGCATCATAAGGGAAATGTGAAGGCACCCAATCCAGTATCACTCCAATATCTTGCTGGTGAAAAGCATCTATCAGCCGCATCAATCCCTGTGGATCACCAAATCTTGAAGTAGCTGCAAAAAAACCTGTGCATTGGTAGCCCCAACTTCCATCAAAAGGATGTTCCATTACCGGCATAAACTCCACATGAGTAAAACCTAACTCTTTTACATAAGGGACTAATTGTTCAATTAACTGGTCATAGCTGTTATAACTTTCTTCATCGTTTTTATCTGGCCGTTGCCAGCTTGCAAGGTGTACTTCGTAAACACTCCATGGTGCATCCAGTGAATTGTGATCTCCTCGTTTTGCCATCCACTCACTATCATTCCACTCATAATACATATCCCATGTTATGCTTGCAGTTAGTGGCCTCTTCTCCCAAAAATTGGCAAACGGATCTCCTTTATCAATTTGTCTTTTGCCATAACCTATTATATTGTATTTATAAGATTCCCCCAATTTAAAATGAGGTATAAATCCTTCCCAAATGCCACTTTTATCCCAGCGAGGGTTCAGCTCATATTCATTATTCTTCCAGTCATTGAAATTACCCTTAACTGAAACTGAAGTTGCATTGGGTGCCCAAACACAGAAATACATTCCCCAGACTTCATTTACCTGGATTGAATGAGAACCAAATTTTTTGTAAAGCTGATAATGAGTTCCAGCCTGGTAATTCATTACATCTTCGTCAGTAAGCAACGAGTAGTTCCATACAGGTTTTGAAGTGTCAACAAAATTCGTTTCCTCATATCTTGTTGCATTTTTTTTTGACGAACCTGCAGACTTATTATTTTCTTTTTGCATTTGAGTAATAACTAATTATTCGATTAGGCGTTGTATATACTAAACTTACGTCTTTTTAGTCAATTTTAACAGTTGTGTAAAATAGTTTACAGGTATTAGTTACCGGAAAACATCATTTTTGTATGGTTCAAATAAATGCCGGTATTATATTCAAGATATACTGATAATTTGCCGGCTTACCATTAAACCAATATGCGTAATCTAACACTTATCTTCTGCCTGGTGCTTTTAACTTTATGTTCAGAAGCACAATTATCAACCATAACCGGCAGTATAGCAGATACATCCGAGAATAAGAAGATACAGCAGGGAGTTATTTCTCTACTAAAAAAATCAGATACTACATTAGTTAAATTTACCAGGAGCGATAAGGATGGTAAATTCTTTTTACAGAATATTGAAGCAGGCACCTATCTTTTACTCATTTCATATCCAAAGTTTGCAGATTTTATGGAGTCCATTGAAGTAAAAGGCAATTTAGATCTTGGAGCAATCAGCTTAACGCAAAAGAGTAAACTGTTGGATGAGGTGGTGATAAGAACCAGTTCAGGTATCCGAATAAAAGGAGATACTACTGAATTTGTTGCTGATAGTTTTAAAGTAAGAGATGGCGCCACAGTAGAAGATCTGCTTAAAAGGCTTCCAGGCCTTACCGTAAATGCAAAAGGTGAGATAGTGGCACAGGGCAAAAAAGTAGATAAAGTGCTGGTGGATGGTGAAGAGTTTTTTGGTGATGACCCAACGATGGCAACACAAAATATTTCTGCAAAAGCAGTAGATAGGGTCCAGGTATTTGATACAAAGACCGAAGAGCAAAAAATAACCGGGATGACGACAGGAAATGAAGGTAAGACAGTCAACATAAAATTGAAAGAAGATGCCAAGAAAGGTGCATTTGGAAAGTTAATTGCCGGAACAGATTTTGCCAAGTACATAGATTCAAAAGCACTTTATAATTACTTCAAAGGGAAAAAGAAAATATCAGTATATGGCACCCGTACAAATGTGAATACTGGCAGTCTTAACTGGCAGGACAGGCAGAAACTTGGTTTTGAAAATGATTTTGAATATGATGAACTCAGTGGCTATTATTTCAGTTTTGGTAGTGGAGATGAATTCAATGACTGGAACCTACGTGGATTGCCCGATGCTTATACTGCCGGCGGATTGTTCACTAATAAGTGGAATGAAGATAAACACAATCTGAATTTTTCATACCGATACAATAGCCTTGGAACAAACAATATTGGAACAACATTTACACAAAACATTTTACCTACGGGTCTTACATATACAAATAACTATTCAACAAAACGGGGACTGAACCAGCAACATGCTGTGAATGGGAAATATGAGTGGAAGATAGATTCCCTGGCGTCAATTAAATTCGTTACAGCCTTTACCAGGAAGACGAGCAGCACATCAGGAACAAATAGCAGTGAGTTCCTTAATAGCGACCTGGATACAGTAAACAGAAGTTTCAGGGATTATACTAATAATACACTTCATAACCAGACGGATAACCAGCTTGTGTATAAGCAATTATTCAAAAAGAAGAACAGGCTCTGGCAAACAACTGTACGATATGGATTGACAGAAGATGAGAATAGCGGTCTGAATAATACATTGATCCGTCGATTTAACAACGGAGCATATATCAATACTGATACTATAGACCAGCAAAAGATATTTGACGGACGATCATCAACAATGGGTATTAAAACTATTTTTACAGAACCGCTTTCTTCTACCTGGACATTGATCGTTGATTATGCCTACAATAAAAATCACTCTACATCTCTCCGTAATACTTTTGAAAAAGACTTTAATGGAAAATATGAAGTAGCAGTTCCTGAGTTCAGTAATAATTTTATCCTTGACGCATTTTCACACAGTGGTAATGGATTACTTCGGTATAGTGGTAAAAAGGTTAAGGTTGGTTTCGGTACCGGCATTTCTACAGTTAAGCTGAACCTGGATAACCTTGATAATAGCACCACTTCCGTATTTAATTTTCTGAACTATACACCACAGGCACAGGTAAACTATACACCAAAAGCCCAAACCAATTTCTTTATCGGCTACAGGGGAACCACAAGGCAACCAACCATCAATCAATTACAACCATTACGGGATAATACCGATCCACTGAATGTTTATATCGGGAACCCTGATCTTAAAGTTGGATTCAATCACAATGTCAACCTCGGTTACAATCAATATAAAGTTCTGAAACAACAAGGTATTTGGGTAAACCTTGGATACAATATCCAGCAAAATGCGATAACACAATACAATACTATTGATCTTGACTCAGGGAAAAGAACTTATTACCCAGTAAATGTAAACGGCAACAACAACTGGTATCTTTATGGTAATTATAACAAAGGCGGTGGGATGTTTTCTAATTCCAAAGGAGGCTTTAGTTATGGTTTTGGAATGAATGCCAATGGAGGAAATTATGTAAGTTTTGTAAATAATGAAAAAGCAAATACAAAATCATTTACTGTAACTATTAATATCAATCTGAATTACGATATTGATCAGAAATTCAATTTCAGTTTCAGTCCATATGTGGGTTATAATGCATCCAGATCATCACTAAAGACAAGTATAGATAATAATTATCTGACTTATGGTGCAAGATCAAATATAAATTTGACGCTTCCATGGAAAATGGACCTCAATACAGATGTAAATGCAGACCTCCGGGGTCGTATTAATGCGTTTACATCGAATACCAATTTTGTTGTGTGGAATGCCAGACTATCAAAAAAAATATTGAAGAAAGATACCGGGAAACTTATATTCTCTGTTAATGATATATTGGATGATAACAAAGGTTTTATAAGAACCATCAACAGTACTTTCATCAGTGATGACCGTTTTCAGCGAATCAGCCGTTATTTCCTGCTGACTTTTGAATGGTCATTTAATAAAATGCCAGGAGGAGAAAACAAATGAGAAAAATAATATTTACCATTATAGTTTGCCTGCCTGCGTTGGCAATCAACGCACAGGCCCGTTTTTTCCCAACTATAAAAGTTGAATTTGAAAAAACAACCAGTGTCCGCCAGTTAATGAAAGAACTGCAAGAAGGGAATAGCTGGTACGAACAGAATAAAGACCGATTCCCTGTATCAATGCTAAGCTATTATGAGTTTACTGGTGATACCAGCAAATCGCTTTATAAACCCGGCAAAGAAATCCCCATTGATCCAAGAAGTTGGTACAGGCCTGTTGGCGATAAGAATATTGTATACACCGATTTTCAAAAAGGTATCAGCATTTCACAGAAACCGGTGTTTGAAGAAACTTTTTTAATAGAAGATAGCCTGCTAAAAATAAAATGGAAGATCACTAACGATACAAGAACCATTGCTGGCTATGATTGCCGCAAAGCTGTAGGTATTCTGAACGACACTATTGCAATTTTTGCATTCTATTCTGATGAGTTACTGGTAACAGGCGGGCCTGAAGGAATACAAGGACTGCCCGGTATGATTTTGGGAATGGGAATTCCAAGATTACATGCCACCTGGTTTGCAACTAAAGTGGAAGTTTTTGATGTGAATATGAAAAAAGTAGAACCGGTAACAAAAGGGAAAAAGACAACCCGGGCTGCGATGATGAATTCTCTACAAACTATTTCCAAAAACTGGGGAACTTATGGAAGTAAACTGGTGGTCAATTTTATCATCTGATCATTTCAGTAGTTCAAATACAAAACTTTCTTTGGGTTCTATTTCAATTCCGGCCAACGGTTTTATTTTTCCTGAAATCACATTTCTTGCCTGCGAGAACCCTTTTGTTCTTTCAGCATAAGCTGACCAATCAGGCTTGATTTTTTTATCGCCAGAATTTGTAATCACCATTACTGTCTGTTTAGCATCAAACCTGAAATAAACATATACACCTTCAATGGGAATGTATTGCATCGTCTTTCCATTTGTAATGGCGGAAGAATTTTTTCTGAAATTGGCAAGCTTACTTACATATTCAAAAGCTTCCTGTTGTTTAGCACTTCTACCCTCTTTTGAAAAACGGTTATCCTTTTGTTTATCATCCGGCCAGCCACCGGGAAAATCTTCTCTTACAGTTGCATCTGTATTTACCTTCTTATTCTTCATCAGCACTTCTGTGCCGTAATAGATCTGCGGAATGCCTCTTAATGTCAGCAACCAATTAAAACCCATTTTCATTTTAGTCCAGTCTTCATCTATCATTGAAAACACCCTATCCATATCATGATTATCTAAAAAGATGCAATTATTCATTGGATTCTTGTACAATACATCCTGTGCCAATGTGGTATATATCTTATTCACTCCGGTCATCCAGTCTGGTTTATCATTCATTCCACCCAGCATGGCAAAACAGGTTTGAAAATCAAGCATGCCTTTAGCATTATGCTTAAAAGGAGTCGCCATATTATTCTGAGTAAAATAAGCATTTGCCACCACGGTATTCACCCATGATTCACCAAATATGGTTAAGGTTGGAAATTCTTTTTCCAATGCGGTATTCAGGTTGTTCATGAACTGTTCATCACAATATTTATAAGTATCCACCCGCCAGCCGTCAATACCAAATTCTTCAGTCGTCCAGATAGCATGCTGAATAAGAAATTTTGCAACGTACGGATTCCGTTGATTAAGGTCAGGAAGGTGGGGAACAAACCAACCATCCACCATAGCCGCTTTGTCAGCTTGTGAAGCATAAGGATCATAAAACACCTCCTCCCGGTGATTGGGTCCTTTATCTCCTTGCGATGTATTGAACCAGTCTTTCATCGGTTTATCCATTGCAAACCAATGGTGATTGCCTACATGATTATAAACGGCATCCTGTATCACTTTCATTCCGTTTGCATGTAAAGCGTCGCAAAATTTTTTATACCCATCGTTTCCGCCAAACCTTCTGTCAACATTGTAATGATCGGTGAACCAATAGCCATGATAACCTGCTACATTATTACCCCATTCATTCATTCTGGGCATATCATTTTCAATAACCGGGGTTAGCCAAAGAGTAGTAACACCTAATTCATTTAAATAGCCGAGATGATCCTGAATGCCCTTAAAGTCTCCGCCATGCCTGGAGAATTTATCTTTCCGGTCGCATATTTTATCCCGATAATCGTTATCAATATCATTTGTGGGGTCGCCATTAGAAAAACGATCAGGCATCAACAGGTAAATAAAATCTTTTGATGAAACTCCCTGCACCCTTGTTTTTCCGTTTTCTTTACTCCTTGTTTTTAGTTCAAAGAAAGCATCTTCGTTACCAATTCCACCTCCTGACATCAGTATCTTAAAAACACCCGGCTTTGCTGTTGCTGAAATATGCAGATCAAGAAAAACATAATTCTTGTTCTCAACCTTATTGATCTTTTCAATCTTAACGCCGGGATTGTTTATGGTGAACTTTGTAAACATCCCTATATTCTCACCATGTAACATTACCTGCAGTTTCGGGTTTTTCATTCCTACCCACCAATGCGTAGGATAAACGCCATACATATCAATACTCCATGATTGGAGTGAAATTGCTAAAAAGAAAAGAAGGATAATCTTTTTCATATATGATTAATTATCTTTTATCCGTAATGTCAGTAATGCTGCAATTATCATTGAACAACCACCCACTACAATGGTAAGTATTGCATTTCCATTGAATAAATGATGGGTAAGCACACCCAACAAAGTTGCAGCCAATATTTGTGGTATAACAATAAAGAAATTGAATATTCCCATGTAAACACCCATTTTTTGTGGGGGCAAAGCTCTTGTCAGCATCGAATAAGGCATGGCAAGAATACTGCACCATGCAAGCCCAATTCCAGCCATACTAATGATAAGCAGGTTTTCATTCTTAAACAGATAGAAAGAGATAAGACCTAATCCGCCTGCAATCAAGGAAATAATATGAGCTCCGGGCCTTGTAAACTTTTTTGCTAAAGCAGGTAACAAGAAGGCAAACAAAGCTGCAAAACCATTATAAAATGCAAACAATACACCAACCCAGTTTCCCATATTATTGTATGCAGCAGAAGTAGCATCTGTTGTTCCAGCAATATGTTGTGCCAGTGCAGGAGTAGTATATATCCACATAGAAAATAGAGCAAACCATGAGACAAACTGCACCACTGCCAGCTTCTTCATTGTTGATGGAAGAAAATTAAGATCGTCCATAACCTCAACAAATCCATTCTCACTTTTATTCTTTAAACATATACCTGCCAATAATTGACAAAGACCAAAGGCAGCAATACCGCCGGTAAGCACATACAATTCTTTTTCAAGCTTGTTTTCCACAGAAGAATTATATAAGAACAAACCTGCTGATAACAATAGTCCCAACAATGTCCAGATAATACCTTTTCTGGAAAAGGAAGAATAGGGAGTTTTGATTTGAATTTTAGTCTCGGTTGCATCATGCTCTCCAAATGATTTCAATTCTTCAGGCGAGTATTCTTTCGTTGTAAAAACAGTATAAGAAATTGCAGCAATGTAAACTATTGCCCCGGCGATAAAAGAAATCTTAATTGAATCAGGAAGGGTTCCATCAGGAGCTTCATTGGAAACTCCAAATTGAGTTAGCAAATAAGGTAACAAGGATGATATTACTGCCCCCGTTCCAATAAAAAAACTCTGCATGGCAAAGCCAGTTGTACGTTGTGAGTCTGGTAACATGTCACCAACAAATGCACGGAATGGCTCCATAGATACATTGATTGATGCATCCAGTAGCCAAAGCATAATGGCTGCCATCCAAACTTCAGTTACATTAGGAAAAACAAAAAGTGCAAGTGCTGCAAAAATTGCACCTGCCATAAAAAAAGGTCTTCTTCTGCCCCACCGCTTATGCCAGGTTTTATCACTCCAATGCCCGATAATTGGTTGAACAATCAATCCTGTTAGGGGTGCTGCAATCCAAAGAATTGGAATATCATCGATAGATGCTCCCAGCGTTTGAAAGATACGGCTCACATTTGCATTTTGTAAACCAAAAGCAAACTGGATCCCAAAGAAACCTACACTCATATTAATGATCTGTGCAAGACTTAGCTTCGGTTTTTCACCTTTATAAGCGGAGGACATAGGCAAACACTATTTTTTGAGAAGTGGAATTTGAAGTTAGGAAGTTTATACAACAAGCATACATTCCGTTCACAGAATATCTTTTGGTTCCGCCATTTGTTATCAGTCCAATTTTATATCACAAACCCATTGGGAATTATTGCGCCTTTTTTAACGACAACGATTCCATCTTTTACTGCATATAAGGCATGGTCCACATTTTCGAGATGATTGCCACCTACAATCCGTACATCATTTCCTATCCGGACATTTTTGTCAAGTATCGCATTTTTGATATAGCACCTGTCTCCTACCCCCAATAGCGGAATGCCGTGGGAAGATATATCAGCAATGTCAGTAAGCGTTTCGTAATAATCACTACCCATCATGTAGGTGCTTACCATCGTACTTCCGTTTCCTATCCTGGAGCGGATGCCTATTACACTTTGCTCTACCCTTGAAGCATGAACGATTGAACCTTCGGCTACCAATGTTTTCTCAAGTGTTGTGCCACTGATCTTGGCAGGTGGTAACATGCGGGGACGGGTATAAATATTTCTGTTGTTATCAAATAGGTTGAATAAAGGAATTTCCTTTGTCAGATCAAGATTGGCTTCAAAAAATGAATAAATATTTCCAATATCTGTCCAGTATCCTTCATACTGGTAACTGGCAACTTTATACTTTTCTATTGAGTTAGGAATGATCTCTTTTCCAAAATCAGTTGCATCGCTGTATTCATTTCTTAAGAGGTCAAATAAAAGTTTGGTATTAAAGATATATATGCCCATGGAAGCAAGGTAATTTCTTCCCAGGCTCTTCATAGCTTCACCAGTATCACTTATCCAATCGGGTAACTGATCTTTTTTTGGTTTTTCAATAAAGGATTTAATTAACCCCTCGCCAGATTTTAAAATTCCAAATTCCGGAGCTTCTCTTTCACCAACAGGGATGGTAGCCACAGAAATATCTGCCCCAAGTGCTTTATGATTATCCAGCATTTCAGCAAAGTCCATCTGGTAAAGCTGGTCGCCGGATAATATTAAAATATAATCGCTTTCAAAAGGTTCGATATGCCGTAAGCCTTGTCGTACTGCATCTGCAGTTCCCTGGAACCAGGTTGGATTATCTGGGGTTTGTTCAGCTGCAAGTATGTCAACAAATGCCTTACTGAATGCACTAAAATGATAGGTGTTCTTGATATGCCGGTTTAATGAAGCAGAATTGAATTGTGTGAGCACAAACATTCTTCCAATACCGTTATTTAAACAATTGGAAATTGGAATATCCACCAATCGATACTTACCGGCAATTGGAACAGCAGGCTTAGATCGGGTAGCTGTTAAAGGAAATAGTCTTGATCCGGCACCTCCACCTAAAATAATAGCTAAGATTTCTTTTGAATGTGTAATTGTTCTGATGGCCATAAATAAAAATTTACTTCAGTGACTTATATAAATCTATGTATTGTTGTGCAGAGTTATCCCATGAATGGTCAATCGTCATCATGTGCCCCCGCATCCAGTGATAAAGGTCAGGTTTATTATTGTAAAGGTCAATAGCCCGGCCCACAGAATATGTAATATCGCCTACACTTGCCTGATCGAAACGAATTCCAAACCCCTGGTGGTCGCCCATATCTGTCACGGTATCTCTTAATCCTCCTATATTTCTTACCATTGGTACTGTTCCATAACGCAAAGCATACATCTGGTTCAATCCGCATGGTTCCACCCTGCTTGGCATCAGCAAAAAATCAGAACCTGCATACATCAGGTGACTTAATGATTCGCTATATCCAATATATGAATTGTAATAGCCACTGAACTGGTGTTTCATCTGGTCAAGCCGGTCTTCTAATGCTGGGTCACCTGAACCCAATATCAAAAAATTAGCATGTCCGTTATGCTGGTATATTGACTGACTGATAGCTTCAGGCAGTAGATCTGCAGATTTCTCTCCTACTAATCTACCAATAAAAGAAATAAGTGGTTTATCAGGATCTAGCCCGAATTGACCTGCTAGTTCTTTTTTATTTTTTCTTTTTCCTTTATCTACTAATTCCTTGTCATAGTTTTTAGCAATTAATGAGTCAGTTACTGGATCCCAAACATGTGTATCAATCCCGTTCAAAATACCACTGCTTTTGCCTTTCTCATATTCAAATAAATTCTCCAATCCATTGGCACTATATTTCAGTTCATCCATATAACTGTGACTTACAGTTGTTACTTTCCAGGCACATTTTACTGCCGAAGCCAGTGGGTTTATTGTATTATTCCAATCCAGCATACCCCATTTCCAGCTGTCAAAAGATGGAAGCAGGTAATATTTGTCCCAGCCAATCCATCCCTGGTATTGAGCATTATGAATGGTAACTACCGTTGGTACATCTGCTAGTTTCTGGCGAAACTCCAATGCATATTTGACAAAAAAAGGAATAAGACCAGTATGGTGGTCATGGCAATGTATTACATCTGGTTTATGGGCCCATTTATTTATCCAGTCACACACAGCAACCTGGAAAGAAAGAAACCGTTCGGTATCATCATCATACCCGTAGATTTTTTCACGGTCAAGCAAACCATTAATATCTACGAGATATAGATCAAATCCAAGTTTATTGGTTTTTTCTTTGATAATACTGTAATGAAAATAATGAGGTCCCGTATGTTGCCCGCCTTCATGCACAAGCTCCCATTGATTATCGTATAGAAATTTGGTTCGGTACATGGGCATCACCACTTTGGTAACATGCCCAAGTTCTGCCTGGTATTTGGGTAAAGCCCCCACTACATCCCCTAATCCGCCTGCTTTTGCTACCGGGTAACACTCAGCTGCTATGTGAACAATCTCCATGCTTTAAATAAAAATGATTTGCCTGAAATTAAGTGGTTTATTGATAAAATCAAAAATGATACAAGGGTTATTTGCAACTACAAAACTCAGATCACAAATACCCCTAAATGAATGTACTTCTTTTTTGGACAAGCTCTTAACATACAGCTAACTGTTTTTTTAGTTAATAAAAAAATGTTCTACTTTCAACACTTCT
>CAYVSH010000065.1:0-17225 GCA_964453625.1 uncultured Chitinophaga sp. | reverse complement strand
GTAAATTATCTCGACAGACAGGTGCTGAGTTTATTAAAACCATCTTTAGAAGAAAAGTTTGGATGGAGCAACAGCCAGTATGCAGATATAGCCGCTGTCTTTCAGTTCACCTATGCTATTTCCATGTTATTCGCCGGCCGCATTATTGATAAGCTTGGCACCAAGAAGGGATTTGCATGGGCTATTTCAATCTGGTCAATCGGTGCTGTTATACATGCACTCGCAATACCAATTGGAGAAGGCATGGTTGCAGTATTAGGATGGGCAGGTATTGTTGCAGTTCCCGTATCTGTTTTAGGTTTTATGTTTGGCCGGGCAGTGCTTGCATTTGGCGAAGCCGGAAACTTTCCCGGTGCCATCAAAGCAACAGCAGAATATTTTCCTAAGAAAGAAAGATCTTTTGCTACCGGCATATTTAACTCCGGCGCCAATGTTGGTGCCATCCTTGCACCGCTTACCGTTCCATGGATTGCCAAGCATTGGGGATGGGAAGCAGCTTTTGTGATTATTGGTGGTGTTGGTTTTCTCTGGTTATTCTTCTGGCTGGTTTTTTATGATAAACCTGAAGAACAAAAAAGGTTATCAAAAGCCGAACTAGATTATATCAACAGTGATGATGCAGAAGAGAATATTGTAGAAACGAAAGAAAAAGTAGCCTGGGGCAAATTGCTTGGTTATAAGCAAACATGGGCATTTGCATTTGGTAAATTTATGACAGATGGTGTGTGGTGGTTCTTTCTATTCTGGTTGCCTGCGTACTTGAAAGATGGCTATGGTATTACCGGAACCGGAATAATGTTGCCTCTGGCAGTTTTGTACAGTCTTACTATGTTTGGAAGTATTGGTGGTGGCTGGTTTCCTATGTATTTTATTAATAAAGGGTACAAACCTTATGATGGCCGTATGAAAGCAATGCTTATGATCGCCTTTATACCGTTGGTAGTACTGGCTGCACAGCCATTGGGTGAAACGAGTTATTGGTTGCCCGTCATTCTTATCGGTATCGGTGCTTCCGCACACCAGGCATGGAGTGCTAATATTTTTACAACGGTTTCAGATATGTTTCCTAAAAAAGCCACTGCTTCTGTAGTGGGAATAGGTGGTATGGCTGGTGGTATTGGTGGTGTATTGATCACCAAAGTAGGCGGTGCATTATTCGATCATTACAAAGCTCTGGGCCATATTGAAACAGGTTATACCATTATGTTTGCCTTTTGCGCAGTAGCTTATCTTATTGCATGGGCCGTTATGAAATCATTGGTGCCAAAATATAAACCTATTACTGATCTGTAGCCTGTATTTACTAACCCCTACTCTATATACTCCCCGGTTTTCGGGGAGTTTTTTATTATGAATGTTGAAGAATTATTAGCCAGGCCATGGTACAAAGTCTCTTCGTGATTTAGGTTAAGTAAAAATCAATCAAAAGTGGACATCAAGTATCAAATGACTCATAAAATCGAACCGCCACTTGTGGTTTCAGAAAATCTATTTCCGAGCATAGCATCAGCTGTACTACCACATTCCGCCTGAAAACAATTAATTCCAAAACAGAACTAGTAGTTGTTAAACACCAACAGCGTAACCCATACAATCTGAATTTTTCCTTTATATTTAAGCAAACCGAAGCGTATGAATAAGGGATTTATTTTTTTTATTGTGTTGATGACAGGGCTGGTATCCTGCAAAGAGAAAGAAAAAAAAGAACCTGTGCAGCCCATTATTTATCAAAGTTTTAAAGACTCAGTGATACAAGCTAACAAAGATGAGGAGCCAGAAACGGAGAATGTGTTTGATACACCGGGTTATGCACCGGGTATAGATTCACTGGAAACTTTATTGCTGAACATAGAAGCGATACTAGAAAGAGATTCTGTATTGATGCGGATAGAGCTGGATACCATGAAGAACAGGCTGAGCAATGTGCCGGGTTTTACTGATGAAGAAAAAAAAGTGATAAGAGAAAACATTCAGCTCGTAGATTCATTTCTTTCAAACAGAAAAGATACTACTGCACAAAAAATAACCTGCAAAGAAAAAAATTGCCTCCTTTTTGCAGAAGTAGATAAATCAAAACAACTGATGTATGTGTACCTGCTGGGTGAACTGAAAGATAGTTTTAAAGTATCTACTGGTTTGGCCAAAAAATATGAAACGCCTGAGATGAGCCTGCAACCTTATGGACCAGTGCTAACAAAGTATAGTTCTAAAACGTATCCCGGAGGAAACTACAAAGGATTAGGTAACATGCCATATGCTGTTTTTTTGCAGAACGGATATGCCATACATGGTACTACTACCGGCAACTTTTCCAAACTGGGCAGCCGGGCCTCGCATGGGTGTATCAGGCTCCATCCGGATAATGCGAAAGTGTTTAATGCATTGGTGAAGACGGTGGGGCTTAATAATACCTGGGTGGCGATACGGGATTCGATACCTACAGGTGAACTGCGGAATACGAAAGAATAAACGTCTTTCTGTTTTATTGTAACAGGCACCAGGTTTTCTGCAGGATCAAGATCAGGTATTTTCATAACATTTATCAGTTTTTAGATTTTTCAATGTTGCTACTTTCATGGCATGTTAAAGTACTTTCTCTTGTGGTTCCCGATGATAATTTTGGCTGTACTAAATGGCACAGCCCGGGACCTTGGTTATAAAAAATATTTGGGGGATTTGACAGCTCACCAGCTTTCTACGATTTCTTTGATCATCCTGTTGTGGCTCTATATAAGTTTCGTCATTAAAAAATTTCCTCCTGCTTCGGTTACACAAAGTATCAATATCGGAATTGCCTGGCTGCTGCTTACACTGGCATTTGAATTTGGTTTTGGACTATACCGCGGTAAATCAATGAATGAACTATTTGCAGATTATAATTTATTAAAAGGCCGTATCTGGATATTGATACCAATATGGACTGCTATTGCTCCTTACATCATTTACCGGATCAGGTTGATATGATTTATATACGATGATCAAAAGGTCTGTTCATAAAATGGCTCTCCAACGGTTGGCAAAAAAACATCATTTCCTGTTCTGAAGCTAACACCAAATGACACTTTATACATATACACAAGATGAAGATTTTTTTGTAGTTTAGTTTTCCATTGAACGTAAAACTATACATACCTCATCCTGCGCTGCAGGAATATGTGTTGAATATATCCACTGTGCAGGTTACATTGCCGGAGGAAGTTACAGAAGTGATAACACCTTATCCTCCCACTCCTTTTCAATCACTGCTTTTTTATTGCAACGACCCTGTCTATATGGGGCGGATGTATGAAGGGTGTTTTGACAAACAGCCATATACGGTACTTACCGGCCCGCAATACTCACGGGTAAACATCAAAGTGGTGCAACAGCTAAATGCCATCCGCATTGATTTTGTGCCGGGTGGTTTGCACCGGTTGATTGGCATTCCTATGCATGAACTGTTTGATGGCGGTTTTGACGCTGCTGATTTTTTTGGTAAAGAAATGAAAAGCATTAACGAACAACTGAAACACATTACTAACCTGGAAGAGGGAAAAAATGTTGTAGAAAAATTTCTGTTGAGCAAAACAACAAAACTAAAGGAGATATTACCTTTTGATGCTGCGATGGGAATGCTGCTGCAGCATAATGGCAATATGACCATGGACAAAACCGCATCACTCGCCTGCCTGAGCCTGAAACAGTTTGAGAGAAAGTGCAATGAAAGAATTGGCATGAGCCCTAAAACATATGCCCGCATTCTGCGTTTTTCAAAAGCATACAGGTTACACGAAGCCTTTCCTGACCTCAGCTGGACGAAGATCGCTTACGAAGCAGGATACTACGACCAGATGCACCTGATCAGGGACTTTAAAATCTTTGCAGGTGTAAATCCTTCTGTTATAGAACAGCAATTGCTTGCCACCCCTATCAGGATGCAGAAAGACATTGTTTGCTAGAATGTCTGTTTTATACTATGATAACGGCCTGCCTGCAGGATATTTTTGATGAAAAAATAGTATGACAACCAATACCTCTTTCAATCATCAAAACAGCAGGCAGCAGTTTCTAAAAATCATACTCCCCTTTCTGTTGCTATGTAAACTGCAACCAACATCGTATGCACAGACATATGAAAACCTGCAACAACTAACCGGACATCAGACGCAGGTTTATTTCAGCACCGGCGCAGCAACAAAAGCAAAGCGTATGGCTTCGCAACTTGACAAAGTAATTGACTACTATAATAAGCAAATTCAATTTGCACCATCTGTTACACTGCTTATACTTTCACCCGGCGACTGGAATCAATACAGCAAGTCCGTAGTGTATGGTATGCCGCATTATACAAACGATAAAACACTTATTGTGGCGGCTGAGGATAATGATTTCTGGAAAAGTTTTATTCCGCCGACCGACCTACTGCCTGCCGCAATTGCAGAACAGATCAGTAAAACATACAGTAATGAAAATGGCGGTTTAACTATGGAACCCTTCTTTGACCTGCTTGCCATACATGAACTGGGACATGCTTATCATATACAGGATAGCCTGACAATGCAGCGCAGCTGGATGGGAGAATTGTTTGTCAATATTTTTTTACATAGCTACATTGCCGAAAACGAACCAGGGCTTTTACCAGCCCTTACAATGTTTCCCCGGATGGTGGTAACAAGTACTGAAAGATCATCCTTACAATACACAACACTAGGGGATCTTGAAAAATATTATAACGAAATAGCACAACAACATCCCCGCAACTATGGGTGGTATCAATGCAGGTGGCATATGGCAGCAGCGACTATTTATGATACAGGAGGACTTACAGTGTTTAAAAGGCTTTGGGTTGCCTTAAAGAAACAACAAGCAAAAATGGATGACCCATCCTTTGCAAAATTATTAGCAGAGCAGGTTCATCAAAGTGTAGCAGATGTACTATTGAAGTGGGATAAGAATTAAAAAAACCTTGCTCACAATGCCATAGCCATCTTGTTGTACTTATTCCGGTATTCTATCGGGGTAAGACCAGTTATTTTCTTAAACAGGTCACGGAAGGCTTTGGTATCGGTGTAGCCAACATTGTACATCACTTCATTGATATTTCTTCGGCTGCTTTCAAATTGACGTTTGGCTGCTTCAATCTTTACCCGTTGTATATATTCCAATACAGAATTGTTGGTGGCTTGCCGGAATCGTCTCTCAAAACTGCGGCGGCCTGTAGCAGCTATGGTTGCTAGTTCATCAACAGTCATCTTTTCACTAATATTCTTTTCAATATAGTCCTGTACTTTTTTTATTTCGGTATCGGCATGATCTTTTTGTCCTTTGAACATGGCAAATGCCGCCTGGCTGTCACGGTCAATATCAATAGCAAAATATTTGGAAGCAAGAATAGCCGTTTCACGGTTGGTGTATTTTTCTACCAGGTGTAATAATAAATTCCAGTACGAGTTAGCACCGCCACTTGAGTATATTCTTCTTTCCTCTGTAACAATACTCCCATCTACTACATCCACTTCAGGAAACATTTCCCTGAACTCATTGATAAAACCCCAATGCGTAGAACATTTTTTACCATTGAGCAAACCGGTAGCTGCCAGTAAAAATGCACCCACACAAAGTGATGCTACTTCGGCCCCGTTATCATATTGCTCTTCTATCCATGGCAATAAAGATTCGTTCATCTTTATGGCAGTTTCCATATCGCCAAACAATGCTGGAATGATAACAAGGTCGGTCTTCTTCTTTTCTTTTAATTGCCTGTCGGTGCTAACGCCATACATTCCGTTGTTCAGTTTCACTTCTTTCTTTGCGCCTACCAGTTCCACATCAAACAATGGCTGTTTGCCTGCAACAAGTAAAAAATTATTCACTGCTGAGAACAAATACTGCGGGTCTGCAATGGCCTGCATCACAGAAGACTCCGGCACAAGAATGGATACCCTTTTCATTGGATCATTATTAATTTGGGAAATTAAAGATAGCCAATAGGTCTGTCGCAAACAACCCCCTAAATAGCCGCTATTGCATATCAGTAATTTGAAACTGGCGCAGCATCTTTGTACTGTCATTGATTCAACAATGAATAAATATATAATCATGGAACTGGTAACTGTAACAACAACTGTAAATGCTCCCGTAGAAAAAGTATGGGAAGTATGGACACATCCTTTACACATTATGCACTGGAACAATGCATCTGCCGACTGGCAAACCACTTTTGCAGAGAATGATCTTCGCAATGGCGGCAACTTTACCAGCCGCATGGAAGCTAGAGATGGAAGTTTTGGGTTTGATTTTGGTGGTATATATGATAAAGTGAAACTACATGAACAGATAGCATATACGATGGGCGACGGTAGAAAAGTGAATACCAGTTTTGATGCTGATAACGGAACTACTAAAGTAACCACTGTATTTGAAGCTGAAAGCCAGAACCCGGTGGACATGCAGCGAACAGGCTGGCAGAATATCATAGATAATTTTAAACAGTATGCCGAAAAGAGCAGCACCATTACACCTCTTCATTTTGAAATAACCATTGATGCACCAGTAGAAAAAGTTTATGCTGCAATGATAGCCGATAAAACTTACCAGGAATGGACGGCTTCTTTTAATCCAACTTCAAGATATGAAGGCAGTTGGGACAAAAACTCCAAGATACTTTTTGTAGGCACAGATAAGGAAGGTAATGTAGGTGGTATGGTAAGCAGGATTAAAGAGAATATGCCGAACAAATTCATCAGTATTGAACACCTTGGTATCCTGAAAGGTGATAAAGAAATTACCAGCGGAGCTGAAGTAGAGAGTTGGGCTGGTGCATTAGAGAACTATACTTTTAAAACTGTGGATGGAAAAACTTTGATACAGGTAGATATGGATTCCAATGAAGATTATAAATCTTACTTTATTGAAACATGGCCAAGAGCATTAGATATTTTGAAATCAATCTGTGAGAAATGATTCTTGCAAT
Source organism: uncultured Chitinophaga sp. (assembly GCA_964453625.1). GTDB lineage: Bacteria > Bacteroidota > Bacteroidia > Chitinophagales > Chitinophagaceae > JJ008. Next base: position 10,273 of record CAYVSH010000065.1, on the reverse strand, counting down.
GAAGGCACAAAGACAGAAAGGAACACAGCGAATTTACGGCTTCATTTAATATTTATAAACATGAACAACGCCATATATCCCTGTCTCTGGTTTGACGGGAAAGCAAAAGAAGCTGCAGATTTTTATGTATCTGTTTTTGAAAATGGAAAAATATGTGTTGACTCTCCATTGGTTTGCATTTTTGAATTGAATGGTAAAAAATTCATGGGATTGAATGGCGGACCAAAGTTTAAGATTAACCCATCTATCTCCATGTTTGTTACTTGTGCTGATGAAGCTGAGATAGAAAAATACTGGAACAAACTGACTGTTAGCGGAATGGTGATGATGCCATTGGATAAATATCCCTGGGCAGAAAAGTATGGTTGGGTGAAAGATAAGTATGGTATGACCTGGCAACTTATGATCGGTGACATGAGCCACGTAAGTCAGAAGATCAATACGGCTTTCCTGTTTGCAAACAAACAATTTGGCAAAGCCAAAGAAGCAATAGCATTGTACACTTCAATCTTTCCTAACTCTGCAGTACATCACCAGGAATTATACAAAGAAGGTGAAGGACAACCTGTGGGTTATTTAAAATTTGGTCACTTCACTTTAAATGACGAACTGTTTGCCGCGATGGACGGACCGGGCGAACATGCATTTGATTTTGGCGAAGGATTATCTATTGTGGTGGATTGCGATACACAGGAACAAATAGACCATTATTGGTATAAGCTTACTGCCGACGGTGGCGAAGAGAGTATGTGTGGCTGGTTGAAGGATAAGTTTGGTGTATCGTGGCAAATCGTTCCTTCTATACTTGGAAGACTGATGGCTGATCCTGTAAAAGGGCCACGGGTAGTGCAGGCATTTTTGAAGATGAAAAAATTTGAAATTGAAGCATTGATGAATGCTTAGAAAAAGAAATTATTTTTTACGTCAACAGATAAACTATGAAGCAACAAGTTTTTATCAACCTTCCGGTTACTGATCTTAAAAAGTCAATGGATTTTTATTCCGCAATAGGATTTCAAAACAATCCTCAATTTACTGACAGTACCGTTGCCTGTATGTTCATCAGCGAAGAAATTTATGTGATGCTGCTGACCCACAAAAAATTCAGTGAGTTTACAAATAAAAAAATAGCAGATACAAAAACTACTATAGCCGTCATCAATGCACTATCCATGCAAAACAATGATGAGGTAAATGAGTTTATCAACAAAGCCATTGCAGCAGGCGGAAAAGAACCTGTGGAAGCAAAAGATCATGGTTACATGTATCAAAGAACTGTGGAAGACCCGGATGGGCATATCTGGGAAGTGTTCTATATGGATATGTCAAAAATTCCGGCACAATAAATAATAAAACATGAATCCGGATATACAGACTTATAACGATAAGCAAACTGATGAGGAAAAAAAGATCTGTGATCTGCTGGCAACCACAATTAATAACCAACTAAAAAAAGCAGATAATAAGATATGGCATGCCCATCCCATATGGTTTCTTAATGGCAATCCTGTTGTAGGTTATAGCAAACTAAAAAGTAGTATACGGCTTCTTTTCTGGAGTGGACAATCGTTTGATGAAGAACAATTACAAAATGAAGGAAGCTTTAAAGCAGCAGAAATACGATATACTGCTGCTGACCAGGTTGTAAAAAAAGACCTGATCCGATGGCTTAAAAAAGCAGGAGACATTCAGTGGGATTATAAAAATATTGTGAAACGTAAAGGAAAATTAGTAAGGCTGAAATAGATTATGGAAACAAAGATAAGTGCATACTTAACCTTTAATGGCAACTGCAGGCAAGCGATGCAATTCTATAAAGAATGTCTTGGGGGTGAATTATATTTTCAGACAGTAGGTGAATCCCCCCTGTCCGTCTCGATGCCGGTGAAGATGAAAGATTGTATTGTACATAGCTCATTAAAAAATGGTGCACTGGAATTGATTGGATCGGACATGGTGGATGACAAAGGGTTGCTGAAGGGAAATGCAGTTTCATTACTACTGGATTGCTGCACTGAGGAAGAAATGAAAGACCGTTATTGCAAACTTTCATTCGGCGGAGAAGCTATACATCCACCAGTAACTTCACATTGGGGTGCTTTGTTTGGTAATCTTATTGACAAATTTGGTAACCATTGGATATTGAATTGCACTAAATCTAAACTATAAAATATAGATAATGAAAAGTACAAAGATCATTTACTGGATTTCCACCATACTGTTTGCAGGTTTGATGATCTATTCTTCTATTGGAGGTATCGGTCCTGATGAAAAAACAAGGCAGATATTTGTCAGTTATCTTGGCTATCCCGTTTACTTCATTCAGTTAATAAGCTGGGCAAAAATTGTGGGATCAATTGTGCTTTTAATACCAGGGTTGAATCGTATAAAAGAATGGGCCTATGCAGGTTTGTTCTTCGACCTTACCGGTGCTGTTTATTCAGGCGTAGTCGTATCTGGTAAATTTGACCCAATGATGCTAACGATGCTGATCTGGGTAGTACCGGGTATTGTATCATACATTTATTTTCATAAGCTACGAAAAGCGTAAATAGAAAATCTTGGTTTGCATAAAAAAAGTCCATCTGGTGAAGATGGACTTTTTTATAAGTTTTCTTATTATCTATTCTCCCCAAATGGTTTCTTTCCCTTCCAGCCACAATTTTACTACTCTTGTAGAAACTGATTTGGGTCTCTCCAGCGGGAAGTTTAATGCCCTGTCCCAACAAAGACTTGCCAAAACACCCAATGCCCGGCTAACTCCGAATAGTACTGTATAAAATTCATATTCTTTCATTCCGTAGTGTACTAATAATGCTCCACTGTGTGCATCCACATTTGGCCATGGATTTTTTACTTTACCTAATGATTCAAGAATTGGCGGTACAACTTCGTAAATGTTCCAAACCGTATTTACCAACGGGTCATCCGGCATATGCTTTTTCCCAAATTCCATTTGTGCATCAAATCTGGGATCTGTACGTCGTAACACTGCATGACCATAACCAGGCACTACCTTTCCTTCACTCAAAGTTTTCTTTACATACTCTGCAATCTGTTCTTTTGTTGGGGAATCGGTGTCCAGTTCTTTCTGCATTTCAAAAATCCACTTGATCACTTCCTGGTTAGCTAATCCATGTAAGGGTCCGGCCAGTCCATTCATACCTGCAGCATAACTGAGATATGGATCACTTAATGCTGAACCTACGAGGTGAACTGTATGTGCTGATACGTTTCCACCTTCATGATCGGCATGAATGGTCATGTATAAACGCATCAGTTCTTTAAAGCTTTCATCTTCATAACCCATCATATGGGCAAAATTGCCAGCCCAATCCAATAATCCGTTTGGCTGTATATGATCACCGCCTTTATATTTTCTTCTGTAGATATATGCTGCAATTCTCGGTAAACGGGCAATCAGATCCATTGAATCATCAAAAACAGCTTCCCAGTAATCTTTTTTATTCATACCGGCTGCATATTTCTTTGCAAACTGGCTTTCTGTCTGCAATGCCATCACCGCCACTACAAACTGTGTCATGGGATGGGTACTCATAGGCAATGACTCTATTGTGTCAAACACATGATTCGGTACATGACTTCTTCTTTGTAATACGGAGCTGATATGGTGTACATCATCATCTGAAGGAAGTTCGCCACAAAGCATAAGGTAAAAAAGGCCTTCCGGTAAAGGCTCCTCACCACCGGGTGCCTTGGCTAGTTTTTTCCTAAGGTCTGGAATGGAATATCCACGAAAACGGATACCATCCTGGGCATCCAGCAATGATGTTTCAGACACCAGCCCGGTTATACCCCTCATTCCCTGGTAAATTTGTGATAACTGTACTTCACCGATCACTTTATTTCCATGCTCCTTTAGCAGTTGCTTAATATCTGCTCCCACCACATCGGCTTTAGCCCTGAACCTGTCTTTAATAATTCCCATGACAAACTATTTTTAAGTGAAATTTATAGCGTAAATAGAAGATGCGTAAAGGTACGCATTGCCCCTTGCAGGAACAAAAAACAAGAGAGAAAGTTGACTATTGGTAACAGAGATTTTACAGTGTAACAAAGATTATTTAGGTGTGCGGCGATATAACCAGTAAGCCACACCTGCAAATACGATATTGGGCAGCCAGGCTGCTATTAATGGCGGGAAATTTCCTTTTGTTGCAAAAACAGTAGAGAACCTGTCGGCTATAATAAATAATGCAGCAATGGTGATCCCCATTGCCAGGTGCATTCCACTTCCGCCCCGGGTTTTTCGGCTTGCAATTACCGCACCTATCATAGTCAGCAATAAAACTGCCGCTGGTGTTGCGGTTCTCCTGTATCGTTCCACTTTGAGTGTATTTAAACCTTCTGTTGCCCGCAACTCCTCCTGCCTGATAAAAGCTACAAGTTCAGGAGTTGTCAATTTATCCTTCAAATAATAATCTTTCCGCAGCTCTTCCGGTTTTAATTTCAGGTCAATCGTATATTCAACATGTGACTCCAGCTTCTCTCCCATACTGTCCACATTCCGGATAATTACATTTAATAGTTTCCAGTTATTGATGGATGTATCCCAACGCATTGTTTCTGCTCTGAGATTATAGATCATTTTATTGTTCTTTGTTTTTTCCATGAAAAATCCTCTTGCTGATTTTGTACTGGTGTCAAAATCCCGGATACCTACAAAGGTGTTTGAGTCAATACGGCGGTAGAAGCACCTGTCACAAGCACCGGTGTATTGGTTCTTGGTTGGATCATTCCTGTCAATATAGGTTTGCTGAAAATTACTTCTAATCAAATTGGCCTTAGGAATCCAATAGCGGCTGCCAAACCATAATAAAGTAGATAATAAAATACCACCAATCAGATATGGACGTAAAAATCGATTGTAGCTGGTACCACTTGCCAGTATGGCAATAATTTCAGAACGGGTAGCCATTCTGCTGGAAAAAAAGATAACAGCGATAAAAACAAACAGCGGAAATAACAAACTCCAGATATAAGGAACAAATCCGAGATAATACTTTGTGATAATCTGGCTGGTAGAAAGATTTGATTTCACAAAATCATCCGTCTTTTCGCTACTATCTACTGCCACTGCCACAACCGTGAATAGAAGTAAGCAAAAGACAAATGTGAAAATGAATTTCTTCAGTATGTACCAGTCAATCTTCTTCATGAAGCTTCAAAAGTAGAAGAAAAAAAGTTGTGAGGTTGTGAAAGATGTTATTATAGTTTGGTTTTAAATTGTTCTATTTTTTCTCTCTTCCAGCTTTCGAAATTTCCTTGCTCAATATGCTTTCTTGCTTCACCCACCATCCACAAATAAAAAGCAAGATTATGTATGCTGGCAATGGTATACCCCAAAAATTCCTTTGCCTTCATTAAATGCCGCAGGTAAGCTTTGCTATAATAATTACTGACCTCACAATCAAAACCGTCATCAATGGGTGAAAGATCAAATTCCCATTTTTTATTGTCAATGTTGATGACCCCTTTGGTTGTAAACAACATGGCATTTCTTCCATTCCTGGTCGGCATCACACAATCAAACATATCAATTCCCATACCGATACACTCCAGAATATTCCAGGGTGTACCTACCCCCATCAGGTATCTTGGCTTATCAACAGGTAAATGATTGCAACACCAATCGCATATTTCATACATCACTTCTTCTGGTTCACCCACACTAAGTCCACCAATTGCATTCCCGGTTGCCTGTTTTGATGCAATGTATTCGCAGGATTGTTTTCTCAAGTCCTTGTAAGTACCGCCTTGAACTATTGGAAACAGGTTTTGTGTATAGCCGTATTTAGGTTGCATAGCATTAAATTGTGCGAAACACCTGTCGAGCCAGCGATGCGTCATTTCCATAGATGCTTTTGCATATTTGAAATCACTACCTCCCGGAGGACATTCATCAAAAGCCATAATAATATCGCCGCCAATTGTTCGTTGAATGTCCATCACATTCTCTGGGGCAAACAAATGTCTGCTGCCGTCAATATGCGATTGAAAAGTGACGCCTTCTTCTTTGATCTTTCTTGTTCCAGCTAAAGAAAACACCTGGTAACCTCCACTATCGGTAAGAATTGGTTTTGTCCATCCGTTGAATTGGTGCAAGCCTCCTGCTTTTTCCAACACTTCTAAACCCGGACGTAAATACAAATGATACGTATTACCTAAAATAATCTGTGCTTTTACATCATCCAGCAACTGTTGTTGTGTAACAGCTTTTACGCTACCCACTGTACCCACGGGCATAAAGATGGGAGTCAGAATTTCTCCATGATCTGTGGTTATTTTTCCTGTTCTTGCTTTTGAACCGGTGTCAATATTTTGCAATTCAAATTGTAAAGCTGCCATATAAAGGCGCAAGGTACAAGGAACACGGCACAAGTTGAAACAAGCAATCCACATAGTCTTGTTCCTTATTTCTTTTGTCTTGTAACTTGTTATCTTCGCCGCTATGCCACCAATTAACTGGGGAGTAATCATTTTTTACTTTTTCGCTGCTGTAACTGCCATACAGGTATTTTATTACCTTTTCTTTTTCAGCCGTATTGCTTTTTATAAAACAAAAGAAAAAAACCGCTCACAAAATCATCCGGTATCCGTCATCATCTGCGCCAGGGATGAAGATGAGAACCTTGCCCGTAACCTGCCTGGTGTATTGGTACAGTCTTATCCAAGCACCTATGAAGTGGTAGCAGTAAATGATAATTCTTTGGATGATTCAAAATATATTTTACAGGAGCTGAAAAAAACCTTCAAATCGCTGAATGTAGTAGAACTTACACAGGAAGCAGTTCATATCTCCGGAAAAAAATATCCCTTATCTATCGGTATCCGTGAAGCAAAGCATGAAGTTTTATTGCTTACTGATGCAGATTGTGTACCCGCCAGCGAACAATGGATAAAAAAAATGCAGGATGGTTATGATGATAATATTGAAATCGTATTAGGATATGGCGCCTATCATAAAAAAGGCGGTATACTAAACAAACTAATACGGTTTGAAACATTTCATACCGCCTTGCAATACCTGTCTTATGCTTTAGCAGGGCTGCCATATATGGGTGTGGGAAGAAATTTATCCTATAAAAAAAGCCTTTTCTTTAAAAGCAAAGGTTTTTCATCTATCAATCATATTCCCAGTGGTGATGATGATCTCTTTGTAAATAAAACAGCTACTAAGAATAATACGGCAGTGGTAATAGATCCTGATGCCATCACCCGTTCCATACCGAGAACAACATGGAAAGGATGGCTGCGTCAAAAATCCCGGCATTATACTACAGCCAAATTCTATAAACCAAAACACAAGTTTTTACTGGGACTTTATTTCTGCACACAGTTTCTATATTACCCTGCGCTGACAGCTGCTATCATATTTTACGACTGGCGGTTTGCATTAGGTGTTTTTGGTTTTCGCTTCCTGATACAAGCTTTGGTATTGTATAAATCTATGAAAAAAATGGGTGAGAAAGATCTCTGGCCCTGGTTCTTGTTCCTTGATATGTGGATGTTTTTTTATTATATCATTTTTGCACCGGCACTTTGGCGCAAACCTGCCAAAGGCTGGTAATATCTTTATGGATATCATACTTAAATATTTTTCTGAATTTACTAATGAACAACTGTATCAATTCCGTTCTCTGAAAGAGTTATACAATGAATGGAATGAAAAGATCAATGTTATTTCAAGAAAAGATATTGACAGCCTTTATGAAAAACATGTATTGCATTCTTTAAGCATTGCTGCCTGCTTTGAGTTTGAAGATGGCATGGAGATTATTGACCTTGGAACCGGTGGTGGTTTCCCGGGAATTCCATTGGCGATCTTCTTTCCGAACGTAAAATTTCATTTGGTGGATAGTATCGCCAAAAAACTAAAAGTGGTAGAAGCCGTGGCAGAAGGAGCAGGCATAAAAAACATTACAACACAACATAGCCGGATAGAAGAAATCAAAAACCGGAAGTTTGATTTTGTAGTATCAAGAGCTGTTGCCCCATTAAAAGACCTGTGGAAATGGAGTAAGCCACTTTTGAAAATAAAAACCCGAACTGAGTTTACACCCGGCCTTATCTGCCTGAAAGGTGGCGACCTGGCCCAGGAAATTCATGAAAGTAACACAAGGCCAAGAGTAACAGAACTTTCAAGTCTTTTTTCGGAAGACTTTTTTAAAGAAAAGTATCTCCTTTACGTTCCTAAATAAAAAAATACCACTTTGTGGTATTGCCTTTTGTTGAACAATACCTGAACTTTACTTTATGAAACAAATCACCGTTTTCATAGTAGATGATAATAAGGAACTCCGTAATGCACTGGAAGAGATAATCACTATGTCAGATGGTTTCAGATGTGTCGGAACGATCGGCACAGCTATAGATGCTATGAACCAAATCCCTATTCTAAAGCCCGATGTTGTATTGATGGATATTAACCTGGGCACTGATGAAACTGGTATAGATGTAGTAAGGGCTTTAAAACCAAGAATACCCGATACCAATTTTATGATGTGTACAGTGTATGAGGAAAATGAAAAGATATTTGAAGCACTTAGTGCCGGTGCCAGCGGCTATATTTTAAAGAAGACGAACCCTTCAAGGATGCTTGAAGCTATCCGTGAACTATATGAGGGTGGGGCACCAATGAGCAGCCAGATTGCCCGAAAAGTTGTAGCAGCTTTTCAGCAACAAACACATACCAGTAATGATGATGAAGGGCTTGATATGCTTTCACCAAGGGAAAAGGAGATATTGGAGTTTCTTTCGAGAGGATTGATGTATAAAGAAATTGCTTCGCAATTATTCCTAAGTGCTGAAACGGTACGTAAACATGTATATCATATCTATGAAAAACTGCATGTCAATAACCGTGTGGCTGCAGTGAACAGGTTCTATGGACGTTAATTTTCTCATTGTCCTTACTAAACTGACCACATGTCGTATTAGTCGACAATTTTTGCAGGTTTTTGCAACCGAAATTTGAAATATTTAAGAAAAATACCACAAAAGTGGTATTGTTTCATCCTATTGGTAAGCCTACTTTTGAAATATCAATGCCGACGACTATTAACCATTAACCTTCCTATTAGCAAGCAAACCGGGGGCCTTGATTAAAAACCGTTAAAAAACCCTTTGCATTTCAGCTGCAAAGGGTTTTAATTTTTTCAACTGGTTTCCTAACTACCATTTCAGCTCCAGCTTATTATTTTTCCTGTCAATATCCGCCATTCTTAGTGAAGGGTCAATTTCTGCAGAGGTAAACTCTCCAAGTTTTTTTGTTGTTTCGATTGTATAAGTTTCATCTGTCCATTTCCAGGGTTCATATACTTTTCTTACAGTGCCAGCATCTTCAATAGGTTTTTCACCATACATCAGGTTCATCGGTATATAGTGCATTTCTTTTGTACCGTCTTTAAAAGTGAACAGCATATCTATTGGCATCGGCATTAAATCTTTTTTCTTAATACGGACTTTTGTCTTGCCACCTTCTTCCCACAAGCTGTCAATGCTATAATCAATTGTTCTTGTTGTATTGATCCAGTATTCTTTGTACCAGTCTAATTTCATGTCGCTTATCTTTTCAGCAATCCGTAGAAAATCATTTGCATTAGGATGTTTGAACCGCCATTGCTTGTAATATTCTAATAATATCTTATCCCGCACCTGTGCCCCTACTATATATCCTAATTGTTCCATAAATACTTCACCCTTTGAATAAACGGCAGGGCCATAAGCTGCATTCAGATTATAATGATCAGCATGAGTAGTCAGAGGTTCTTCTTTACCACTTTTGGCTAGTGCCACATATCCTCTGTATGCTCCATCATAAGCAAATCCGGTATTGTTCTCGAGAAAGGCTGTTACTCTGTCTTCTGCATAAGAAGTAAATCCTTCGTCCATCCATCCATAGAGTGATTCATTGTTGCCTAACAATCCATGATACCAATTGTGCATCCATTCATGTAGCCATGCTCCTGGTCCAACTAGCAGTGTTGCCATCGGGTATTCCATTCCCCCGTCACCGCCATGGATAAATGAATATTGTTTGTAGGGATAAACACCGAATGTTTTTTCAATGAATGGAAGTGCTTTTTCTGCATCATCCAAAATCTTTTCCCATTGTTCAGCTTTTGCATTAGTAGGCTTGTATAATAAATGAAACGTTACACTATCATTTACTTTTCTTGATTTGTGGATATACTCCGGATCAGCGGCCCACATAAAATCATGCACATTGGGAGCAACGAATCGCCATGTC
>CAYVSH010000064.1:278-17377 GCA_964453625.1 uncultured Chitinophaga sp. | reverse complement strand
CTGATTTTGATACTGTTTCGCAACAGAAACCACGAAACGAAGGTTTGCTTTGGTTAATCTGTCCAAAGCTTTCTGGTCGCCTTGTTTTATTAGTGTAGCTAATTTAACCTCCTCTTCCGGGGAAATGAGTTCGACTTTGCCGATCTCCTGTAGATACTTTTCTAAACTTTGGGATTCACGATTCGTAATCGACTTCGTGATTTTGAGTTGTCTCATACTCATAGGAGTGGTTTTGTGTTGGTGTATTTTAAGGGTTAAGAATTCAGGTTTAGTCACTTATGACTCAAAAAATACCCACCGATATCAAATTTGGTTTTTCAGAACTTATTGAACTTCAGGCAATTTAAGCAAATAGCTGTATGAAGCCAAATTTATTTTGACAACTTATTAACGATTTGGAATCCAATTTATTTTAGAGTACTTAGAAAGGAATACAAATAAGCTAAAAAATAAAATCGAAAATCCTGTTCCGCAATGATTTATTTTCTATTATTGCAGCCAACGTAATGATTTTTAGAGGAAAGCAGAATGAGTAAACAATTATACACTTTAGAGTTTCCGGTACGCTGTTCACCGTCCATTTTATACGATTTCCTGGCTACTCCGGCAGGGTTAGGAGAGTGGTTTGCTGATAAAGTAGATGAAAGAGATAATGTATTCTTTTTTGGATGGAGTGGTTCTTTCGAAAAAGCAGACCTGGTAGAAAAAGAACAGGATAAGTTTGTACGTTTTCATTGGCAGTCATCACCAAAAGATGAATACTTTGAATTCCGGATTGATAAATCTGAAATTACAAACCAGACCATACTGGTTATAAAGGATTTTGCCGAGAAGAAGGATATTAAAGATCAAAGTTCATTATGGGATCACCAAGTAAAGGAATTGTTTCACCGCCTTGGTGCCTGATCTGTCAGTAACTCAATCAGTACTTTATATTGCTTCATTAATTTCTCTACAGCAATTGCTAAGTGTTGCAGGTTTAATTTATACGCCAGCTTTATAAATGTTTTTTGTCTGATGATATTTTGGAAATCATCTTCATTAATACTTTTTACAGGGATAAAATTTGTTTCAGCGAAATGATGTTCCCACTCTTTTTCATTTATACAGCAATGGAAATCATGTTTACCCAGTAATTGTTGTGCCTTTATTATTTTTTTCTCAAACAAAGTTTTATAAGTCCCTGACAAATGAAGAGTGATGCTGAAAAATTTTCCCCACCAGAACATGGTGCGCACAGCTAGTATCTCTGACTGGTTAAAAATTTTAGGGTAATCCAATAAACGGTAAGGAAGTCCCTGGTAGTTTTCGCCTTTGGATATTTTAGGTGAAGAGTTAACAAAAGCTGTTGGTAATTCAGAAGCAATACCGGTTAAATGTTCTTTTTGTTGTAGCTGCAGGTTCGCAAGTACTCTTTCAATTTTAAGTAAAGCTTCGTTCTTTGTTAAAATCCAATCAGCATTTGTGATCAGTTCCATCTCCTTTGCCGAAAGCCTTATTTTTGCTTCATTCATTTATTAAAGATAAGTGTTCAAAAAACTAGATAAACTAATTATAAAGGCCTTCATCGGGCCTTTTATTGCAACCTTCTTCATTGTATTGCTTGTACTCGTCATGCAGTTCTTCTGGCTTTATATTGACGACTTTGTGGGGAAAGGTATTGACACCAACGTAATTTTTGAATTTATACTTTATCAGAGTGCCGTATTAGTACCGTTGGCTTTGCCACTATCTGTGCTTTTATCTTCACTTATGACGTTTGGAAGTCTTGGTGAAAGTTTTGAACTGGTAGCAATTAAATCATCAGGTATTTCTCTGCTTCGCTTCATGCGGCCATTATTTTTAGTGAGTTCCATTATAGCCATACTTGCTTTTCTTTTTTCAAACTATATTATACCGGTAGCAAACCTTAAAGCAAGAACATTACTGGGTGATATTGTGTATGCAAAACCTGCATTTGATCTGAAAGAAGGTGTTTTCTATGACAAGATCCCAAATTTTGCTATCAAGGTAGGAAAAAAAGAAAGTAATGACAGTGTAGTAAGAGATGTTATCATTTACGAACAAGGTAATACCCTACAAGATAATTTTATAATAGCGAAGAGTGGCATCATGCGGGTTTCAGAAAATAAACGTTTTCTTGAGTTTAACCTGAAAGACGGATGGAGATACCAGGAAAGAGGCAATGCTTATGCTTATGGTGAAAGCAGTACAGAGTTCATTCGCATAGGGTTCAAAGAATTTAAGAAGCAATTTGATTTAAGTACATTAGGATTTAACAACCGGACAGCTGATAGTTTGAATAAAAATAATGAACGGATGTTCAGTATGCGGCAATTGCGGGTTGCGATTGATTCACTCGAGAAAGAATATAAGGAAACAAAGAAGAGAACAGGAAAAGATATGTTTAATCAGTTTTATTTTGCCAGGATAGCTGATTCAGCATGGGCTCAGCATTCAGCTGGTTCAAAGTCCAAAGCAGATTCTGTTACATCATTTAGTCAGCTATTACCGGATTCAGCCAGAGATAATATTGAACAAAATATTCAGGGAGTGGCTGGTTCTATAAAAAGCAGTGCAGAATCCATGAATGAGAACATGAAGGGGAAGGAAAGGAATATCCGTAGGCATAAAATTGAATGGCACCGGAAAATTGTATTATCACTGGCTTGCATTGTTTTGTTTCTAATCGGAGCTCCGTTAGGTTCAATTATAAGAAAGGGAGGACTAGGCACTCCGTTGATCTTTGCTATTTTATTCTTTATGTTGTTTTATTTTTCAAGCACCACTGGAGAAAAATTTGCAAAGGAAAATACTTTGACTCCATTTACAGGTATGTGGCTCGCAACATTTGTTTTGGTTCCCATCGGATTGTTTCTTACCTGGAAGGCGATGCGGGACTCTCAATTGTTTAATAAAGAGTTTTATAGGAAAGCCGGAAAGTTTTTCCGGCGCATTACCGGAAGCAAGATAGAAAAGGCATAGCAAAGCTTCATCATTCTGCATAATATACAGCGGGACATACTGATTTATTCCCACTGCCGCCACTTTAATAATTCAGTATATTCGGGAACTAAAAACTACAAGATGAAAATCCTGTTTTTCAATTTAGCTGCTCTTCTTTTACTAGCCTGTAACTCATCTTCAAATAAAGACCCGAATCAGGCAATGGATGATACAGCAAGGATGGATAACCCGCCTGCAACTGACAGAACCTTTATGTTAGTGGAGAAAGTGGATATTGCTTCATTACCTGCTTCTATAAAAATCAACGGCACAGCAAGCGAAGCATGGAAATGGTTTGATAGCCTTGGGGAAAATATATTAGTATTGTCTTCAATAGCACCTTATGATGATAAACAAAAGAATGGGTATGAAGAAGAAGGTCAAACTGCAAAAATCCATGCTACTCATTTCATTAAAAAAAACGACAAGTATGAAAATGTATGGCAAATGAATGATGAAGAAAAGGCTTGTCCATTTGATATAACCTGCCGGTTTATTTCCGGTTCGACCACGATAACTGATCTTAATAAGAATGGTTTTGCAGAGATTAAAGTTCAATATGTGACGGCTTGCCGAAGTGATGTTTCACCTGCAAGGATGAACCTTACCATGCGGGAAAAGGGAATTGATTATGGATTAAGGGGATACAGTTGGATAGCTTTTAGCCCTGAACTGAAGTTTAATGTAACTGAAGCGAATGCAAACCTTGAATTAGAACCCAGGTTGAGGGATGAAATGGATGAATTGATAAGACAAATGGGACGTTATGAAAGTGAAAGACAGTTTACCAATGCTCCATCGGAGTTTTTATCATTTGCAAAGAAAGAATGGGTAAAATATGCAAAAGAAAACATGGGAGAGTAATCATTGAATGCTGTAAATCAAAATCTCAGGCTTCAGAAATGGATAGCTGTTGTTTCAGTTATTCTGCTTGTTGTAAAGTTCCTTGCTTATTACACTACCCACTCTGTTTCCATATTAACAGATGCTTTGGAAAGCATTGTAAATGTCTCAGCAGGCTTTATTGGTCTTTATAGTTTGTATATAGCTTCAAAACCCCGTGACAAGGATCATCCCTATGGACACGGTAAAGCTGAGTTTATCTCAGCAGCTATTGAAGGTACATTGATCGTTTCTTCGGGAGTTATAATAATCTATAAAGCTATCCAGCATTTTATCAATCCAATTGAGTTACGAAAAATTGATTTTGGAATTTGGCTTGTTGCCGGTGCTGCTATTGTAAATTTTATCCTTGGATATTTTTGTATCAGGATAGGAAGACGAAACGGCTCACCTGCATTGATAGCAAGTGGTAAACATTTGCAGACGGATACATGGTCAACGGTTGCAATTATAGCAGGGCTGTTATGTATCTATTTTTCAGGATATATGTGGATTGATAGTATAGTAGCGGTATTGTTTGCTCTTTTTATTATTTATACCGGGTATAAGATTCTTAGAAGTTCTATTGCAGGAATAATGGACGAAGCGGATGTAAAACTGCTTTCAAGGATGGTAGCAGTGCTGAATAGTAACCGCCGTAATAATTGGGTTGATTTGCATAATCTACGGGTTATAAAATATGGAACAGTATTACATGTTGATTGTCATCTTACTGTTCCATGGTTCCTGAATGTGCATGAGGCACACAAGGAAATAGATGCGTTGGGTGAGTTGATCCGGCGGGAGTTTGGTGAATCGCTTGAATTATTTGTGCATTCTGATGGTTGCCTTCCATTTCAATGTAAAATTTGCAATAAGGAAGAATGTCCCGAAAGAAAGAATAATTTTGAGCAGCAAATAGAGTGGACGTTAGAAAATATTGCACAAAACAAAAAACATAAATTAGAATGAAGACAATCACTACCTGGAAGAAGAAGCATCGTTTTGAAAGTAAGCAGGATGGCAATGCGATACAATTAGATGGCGATAAGGAAAAAGGCTTCGGTCCCAAAGCATTACTATTATCAGGATTAGCCGGTTGCTCAGGTATAGATGTAGTGGATATATTGGAGAAAATGAGAGTAGAGTTCTCTGATTTTACAATAGAGGCAGAGGCTGACCAGACAGAAGATCACCCAAAAGTTTTTAAAAGTATTTTAGTTACCTACAAGATTAAAACAGAAAAGGAGAATGAAGAAAAGGTAAAGAAAGCTATTGATCTGTCTCTTGAAAAATACTGTGGTGTTTCTGCTATGCTGAAAAAAAATTCCCCGATCGATTATAAACTTGAGATCATTTAGAAATATATAACCATGTTGTCAAAAAAATCACAATATGCTTTTAAAGCCCTGGCTTATCTGACAGAGAAGTTTGGCCAGGGGCCTGTTCTTATTTCTGAAATTGCAAAGAAGAAGAAAATACCTTTAAAATTTTTGGAGAATATCTTGCTTGAGTTGAAGAAGGCTGATATTCTTGATAGTAAGAAAGGCAAAGGAGGAGGATATTTTTTAAGGATGAAACCTGAGAAGGTTAAAATGGCTACAATTATTCGTCTGATAAATGGCCCAATTGCCATGTTGCCATGTGTAAGTCTTTACTTTTATGAACGTTGTAAAAATTGTAATGAAAAGCACTGTGGATTGCATGATATGATGATAGAGGTAAGGGATGCTACGCTGGCAATCGTTGAAAACCGCACTTTAAAGGATCTTATTGCCTGAAAATATTTACTGCTAACAACTGTCAGTTATATTTATATTATTAGTCTACCGGTTTGGTGGGGTATAATTTTACACCTATTTTTGTTGCTATTATAAATTTGTAAATGACGGTACAAATTGGCAACATTTCTCAAACGGTTACAATTCAAACAATGTCCTTGTTGATGAAGTTGTACAATTAGGCTGCATCTTTCAGATGGATAGTGATAATAAAATCTGTTGTCTGCTTTGAGGTTCTTAACAGCCTTAGGCTGATTCGGTACAATGGGGGAAGCTTAAATAATTTATTATTAAACAAATGTTAAGTAAGGAAACCATAAATCATATTGAACATGCTTCGCTGTTAGAAGGGCTAGAAATTGTTTCATCACAGTTTTCTGATGGAGTTGTTTTTTCAACTTCACTGGGTCAGGAAGACCAGGTTATCACCGATGCGGTATTTAGAAATAGTTTCTCTGTTAAAATCTTTACATTGGATACAGGCCGGCTATTTAATGAAACATATGAATTGTTAGAGAAAACAACTGCACGGTATAAAAAATCAATACAAATTTATTTCCCATTGTCTGGTTCTGTAGAGGAATTTGTTAATATAAAAGGTATAAACAGCTTCTATGAATCAGTGGAGAACAGGAAAGAATGTTGTTATATCCGTAAAGTAGAACCACTGAACAGAGCTTTGAAAGGCGCAAAAATCTGGATAACCGGTTTAAGGGCTGAACAATCTGAGAATCGAAGACAAACATCAATGATAGAATGGGATGATAACAGGAAATTGTATAAGTATAATCCCCTGATCAATTGGAGTTATAGTGATGTGCTTCGTTATATAAAAGAATTCAATGTTCCGTATAACATTTTGCATGATAAAGGATTTGTCAGTATTGGTTGTGCACCATGCACAAGGGCTATCGAGCCGGGTGAAAATGCAAGGGCCGGACGTTGGTGGTGGGAAAGCTCACAAAAGGAATGTGGGTTGCATGTAAAAGTATAATCATTTTTTTTGTCTATATAGTCTATAAAATAAATAGAGAAATAAAGTTTATGAGTGAATATCAATTAAATTACCTGGATCAATTGGAATCTGAAAGCATTCATATTTTCCGGGAGATTGCTGCACAATTCGAGAGACCTGCTTTACTATTCAGCGGTGGAAAGGATTCCATTACATTGGTACATCTTGCCCGTAAAGCATTTGCACCAGGGAAAATCCCTTTTCCATTAGTGCATATTGATACCGGTCACAATTTTCCCGAGGCGCTGCAATTCAGAGATGTTTTAGCCAAAGAGGTTAATGCAAGATTGATCGTTAGAAAAGTGGAAGACACTATCAGCCAAAGGAAACTGACAGAGCCGAAAGGAAAATTTCCAAGCCGCAATTGGTTGCAGACATATACTCTATTGGATACAATAGAAGAATTTCAGTTTGATTGTTGTATAGGTGGTGCAAGGCGAGATGAGGAAAAAGCAAGGGCAAAGGAGAGGATTTTTTCTGTGCGGGATGAATTTGGTCAGTGGGATCCAAAACTCCAAAGACCTGAATTGTGGAATATCTACAATGGTAGAATTCACAAAGGGGAAAATGTAAGAGTGTTTCCAATTAGTAATTGGACAGAACTTGATATCTGGAATTATATCCGCCGGGAAAATATTGAATTGCCTTCCATCTATTTTGCACATGACAGGCAGGTAATAGAGCATGACGGACAATTGGTTGCAATGAGTGAATATGTTCAACCATTAGAAACAGATATTATTACAACTAAAAAAGTTCGATACAGAACAGTGGGTGATATGACCTGTACTGCTGCTGTTGAATCAACTGCGTCAACACTTGATGAAGTGATCAACGAGATCATTTCTACCCGGATTAGCGAAAGAGGCGAAACAAGAATAGACGATAAAGTAACCGAAGCAGCAATGGAAGACAGAAAGAAGAATGGATATTTTTAGCTAATTGTTGAATAGAGTTACAGAAGATGAAGGGTGCGACGCAAAGGAAGATGATAGAAGTATTGAAGCCGGTAAAAAAAATATTATCAATTATTAATAAACGAAATTGAATGGACTTATTACGATTTATTACAGCAGGTAGTGTGGATGATGGTAAAAGCACATTAATTGGCCGATTGCTGTATGACAGCAAAAATATTCTGGTTGATCAAATGGAAGCATTGGAGAAATCTACAAAGAACAGGGCTGATGGTTCTGTAGATCTTGCATTGCTCACAGATGGTCTTCGGGCAGAACGAGAGCAGGGAATTACCATTGATGTGGCGTATCGGTACTTCTCTACGCCTAAAAGAAAATTCATTATTGCAGATGCTCCAGGTCATGTACAATACACAAGAAACATGATCACTGGTGCATCTAATGCCAACCTCATAATAATTCTTATTGATGCAAGACAGGGTGTAGTTGAACAAACAAGGCGGCATTCAATTATTGCTTCCCTGTTAAAAATTCCGCATGTAGTAGTGGCCATTAATAAAATGGATATGGTTGGATATTCGCAGGATGTCTATAACAATATTGTAATAGACTATGCAGCAGTAGCAAAGCAACTCGGTTTACAGGAAGTAACCTATATCCCTATCAGTGCTTTAAACGGGGACAACATCGTTGAAAGATCTCTTTCGATTTCGTGGTATGATGGCAAACCTTTATTTGAATTACTGGAAGCAGTTGAGTTAAAGAAGGATATTAATTTGTCAAATGCCCGGTTTCCGGTACAGTTAGTAATACGACCACAAACTGACGACTTACATGATTACCGGGGTTACGCTGGTAAGGTAATAAGCGGTATTTATAAGAATGGAGATAAAGTAACTGTATTGCCAGCAGGAATCGAATCAACGATAAGTAAGTTAGAAGTTGGTGGAAAGGAAGTAGATGAAATTTTTGCACCGCAGAGTGCCGTAATTCAATTAAAAGATGATATAGATATAAGCAGGGGAGACACTATTGTAAAAACAGATGATCTTCCACTAGTAAGCAATGAACTGGATGTATTACTATGCTGGGTTGATGATAAGCCCCTGCAAGCCGGAAATAAATACCTGTTGCAACATAACAGCCGGTTGGTAAAAGCAATAGTGAAGGAGATCAGGTACAAACTTGATGTGAATTCATTACAAGAAATTTCTGCATCAGATGGTGTAAGGCTAAATGAAGTGGTGAGGGCAACCATTAAAACAGCCAATCCATTGGTATATGATACGTTCGACAGGCTGCAGGAAAATGGATCTGCAATCCTGATTGATGAAACAAGTAACAGTACTGTAGCTGCAGTTTTAATACAGTAATGAATTATATGATCCTGACAGAAGATAAAATACTTAATAAAGTTTCGTTGCAGGAAGTTGAGGTGATTACGACAGATACTAAAGTTGCACAAGACGAAGCCAATGATAATATCCGTAATGAGAAGAAATGGAAGCGGATAGCTACTTTCCTGCTTATTTTATTTGCTTTATTGATAACAGGATATTTTGTATTGAGATATATTGGATATGCACCATTAACAGCCATTCTGGATTCTATCCGTTCAAATATTGATAATTCATTTTACCTTTTTATGCTGACTGGCTTTATAGCCCAAATGGTAGATGGTGCTGTTGGTATGGGGTATGGAGTTACAAGTACCAGCCTTTTAATGAGTATGGGAGTCGGTCCTGCAGCAATCAGTGGAAGTGTTCACACGGCTGAGATCTTTAGCAGCGCTGCAAGCGGTTACAGCCATTATAAGTTTGGAAACGTAAATAAGAAATTATTTAAAGTACTGGTGATTCCCGGAATACTGGGAGCTATTGCCGGTGCCGGTGCTTTGGTTTGGTTAGGAGATAAATATGGAAGCATAATAAAGCCATTTCTTGCATTTTATTGTTTGCTTTTAGGTGTAAGGATTTTGTATAAGGCATACAAAAGGCAACGGAAGATCAAGAAAGTGAGGAGAGCTGGTTGGCTTGCAGGAGCCGGTGGTTTTTTAGACAGTTTTGGCGGCGGCGGCTGGGGGCCATTGGTAACAAGCACATTGATTGCCAAAGGAAGAAGTCCGCAATATGTGATCGGTAGTGTAAGTCTGAGTGAATTCTTTGTTACTTTCTTCAGTGCTCTTTCTTTTTTTACATTCATCGGAATTACTCACTGGCAGGTCATTGCCGGATTAATGATAGGTGGTGCTGTTGCTGCACCTATTGCTGCTAAGCTGTCCGGTAGGCTTCCTTTAAGAACCATGTTAATCTGTGTTGGAATCATGGTTATACTCTGGAGTTTGAGAATTCTTATTAAAGTATTAATCTGAGCAGCCCTTCCCATCTTCTACTTGTATCTTTGTTTCACTTCGCAAAAAGCAATAAATAATCATGGCAAAGCATCCGGAAACAAGGGCGGTTCGTATTCAAACAAAGAAGACAGCACAAAAAGAACATGCTACACCGCTATTTCTAACCAGCAGTTTTACTTATGATTCAGCAGAAGATATGGCCGCAGCATTTGCAGATGATACGCTGGATGTAAATATTTATTCAAGATTTTCGAATCCTTCTGTTGATGAGTTTATTGAAAAGATAGTATCACTTGAAATGGCAGAAGATGGTATAGCTACCGGTACAGGTATGGCAGCTATTTTTTCCACTTTCATGACCTTTTTAAACCAGGGAGATCATATTATTTCTGCATCCGCAGTTTTTGGTTCTACACATACTATTCTCACAAAGTATTTACCTAAGTGGGGAATTGATTTTTCATATTTTGATATGAACAAACCAGAAAGTATTGAATCGCTGATAAAGCCCAATACTAAAATGTTATATGTTGAAACACCCAGTAACCCGGGATTGGATATTATCGATCTTGAATTTGTAGCTGGTTTATGTAAAAAGAACAATATTCTTTTTGTTGTTGATAATTGTTTTGCTACACCTGCGGTACAGCAGCCAATAAAATTTGGTGCTGACCTTGTCATTCATTCAGCTACTAAATTCATTGACGGGCAGGGAAGAGTATTGGGAGGTGTCGTGGTTGGTAAAAAGGAACTGATTCAGCCACTTTATCTTTTTATTCGTAACACCGGACCATCTATGAGTCCGTTCAATGCATGGGTACTATCGAAAAGCCTGGAAACTTTATATATAAGGATGGATAAGCATGCCTCAAGTGCTTTACAAATTGCAAAGGCATTGAACGGCCATACAAAACTAAGTTCCGTGAAATATCCTTTTCTGGAAACACATCCGCAGTATTCCATTGCAATAAAGCAAATGAGTAATGGAGGTGGAATAGTAACGTTTGAATTAAAAGGTGGAATTGATAGCGGCAGAAACTTCCTGAATAGTTTGCAGATGATCTCGATGACCAATAATCTTGGAGACAGTCGTACCATTGCTTCACATCCTGCTTCAACCACACATTCAAAACTATCTCCGGAGGAAAGATCGGCTGTAGGTATTACCGATGGCCTGATCAGAATATCTGTAGGCCTGGAAAATGTACAGGATATATTGGATGATATTTTACAGGCTCTTGAAAGGCCGTAAAAGAATTTATCTGCTTTTTCTCTTTGCTAACTGTTGAAGTGTTGCCCGCATATCTTTATGCAAAGGAGCCTCCAGTTCAATTAATTTTCCACTAAGGTCTTTAAATGCCAATTGATAAGCATGCAAGGCGAGTCTTCCAAGTATGGGTCGTTCTTCCAACTCATCTTTTGATAAGTTGTATTTCTTCTTGATAGCTGAAATAAAAACAGGTTTCCCATCACCATATAAAGTATCGCATACTATGGGATGCCCGATCTCTTTCATATGCACTCTTATCTGGTGTGTACGGCCAGTATGTATCTGAAATTGAACAAGAGAATAAATTCCAAAATCTTCTAATAATATATAATCAGTTAATGATTCTTTTCCTTTACGGTGGATGATCATCGTTCCATTTTGCGCCGGATGTTCTGCTATAGGAGAATCAATGCTTCCTTTATTTTCTATTAAAGAGCCAATTACAAATCCATGGTATATTTTTTTTGTCTTCCTGGCTTCAAACTGAATAGATAGATGTTTATGCATTGCTTCATTTTTTGCAAAAACAATAAGGCCGCTGGTGTCTTTATCCAAACGATGCACTGTATATACATCTTCAAACTTTTCCTTCAATAATGCTTTGAGTGAGATTTCTTTTCCTTCCCGGTCAGGTATTGATAATAGGCCAGAAGGTTTGTTCAGGGCAATCCAATTTGCATCTTCAGCAATAATTAAATCTTTTAATGACATACGAATTGGTAGAGTATATAAGTCCCTTTCGGGATGTAGGTAGTTTTACTTTCCTCTTTTAAAATGTTTCAGGTCTCTTACTTCTTTTTCTTTAAGAAACCGCCACTTTCCTCGTTCAATATTTTTTTTAGTAAGGCCGGCAAAGATTACCCTGTCAAGTGCCTTTACATCATAACCTAATGATTCAAAAATGCGTCGAACAATCCTGTTACGGCCACTATGTATTTCAATGCCGATCTGTTTTTTGTCTTTTATATCAGCATAAGCTAAAGCATCTACATATACAGGTCCATCTTCTAAAACTAAACCTGCAAGAATTTTATCAAAATCACTTTTAGCCAGATCCTTATTCAGGGTAACATGATAAACTTTTTTTATCTCATTGCTGGGATGAGTTAGTTTTTGTGCCAGTTCTCCATCATTGGTAAATAATAACACACCAGATGTGTTTCTATCCAAACGGCCCACCGGGTAAACTCTTTCTGTGGTTGCCCGGCTGATCAGGTCATTCACGGTTTTTCTTCCCTGCGGATCTTCAGTTGTGGTAATATAATCTTTTGGTTTATTCAATAATATATAAACAAGATTTTTAGCAATGAAAATTCTTTTACCATTTACACTTACATCATCACTGCTGCTGACTTTAAAACCAGGTTCAGTTATAGATTTGCCATTTACTTTTACCACACCTTGCTTTACCATTTCTGCAGCATCCCTGCGGGCACAAACACCTGCATGAGCAATGAATTTATTTAATGGCATTTTATCAGCCGATTCAGGCCTCAGGTATTGCGGAGCTGTATCTTCTGTTGAATTAGCTGAAGATTTATTTTTATACCCGGTTTGTGAAGCCCTTTCTTCAGCCTTTTTCTTTTCGAAAAACTCTTGTTTTTCTTTCCTGTATTTTCTTTTTTCCTGCTTCAACTGCTCTTTTATGGCAGCATTACTTTTTTTTGGGGCAAACTTGCTGAAATTGTCTGTTGATTTCTTTTTCATGTAGTGTGGTTTGCTGTTTTACAACAGTAGTGAAGGGCAAAGATAGGCCTTGTATGGTTATATAAATAAAGCCCCGGTTGATGCGGGGCTTTATAGTTTCAAGAACGGATTATTTTATATTGTTTGTTTGTCCTGTGGTTTCTTTCTGTCACCGTCATGACCTGCAGGTCTTTTATGTCCTGACTCTTTTAATTTTTGTAATTGCTCTTCAGTAAGGATTGATTTCATATTTTCTTTCTGACCTTTCATCAACTCCCTCACCTTTTCTTTTTTCTGTTCGTCGCTCAGTTTTTTATCTTCTTTAATGGCTTTAATATTTTGTTGCATATCAGCTCTGTTCTTCTCAAGTTTGGCAGATTGCTCTTCGGTTAATCCGAGGCGGGTTTTCATGATTTCTCCCCTCTTGTTAGCCATATCCTGAAATTTTTCTTTTCGCTCAACTTTCATTTTTTCCAGTTGATCCTTTTGCTCTTTAGTCAGGATTTCATTCATTTTTGTCTTATTCTCTTTGCGAAGTGTTTCCATTTTTTCTTTCCAGTCCTTTACGGTTATATTCTCATTTCTTTTCAGTTCTTCCATTTGTTTACGGAAACTTTCTCGTTGAGTTTTGAATGCTGCTTTCTGATCTTCTGTAAGATTCAGTTTTTGCATTTCCATGCCGGCACCGTGGTGTCTTTTACCTCTTTCATGCATTCTTTGTTTGTCATGGTTTCTTTCAGGTATTTCCTGTGCTTTTACTGCAAAACCTAGTGACAGGATGACTGCGGATA
The DNA here is from genome assembly GCA_964453625.1 of uncultured Chitinophaga sp. Taxonomy (GTDB): domain Bacteria; phylum Bacteroidota; class Bacteroidia; order Chitinophagales; family Chitinophagaceae; genus JJ008. The sequence goes on along the minus strand of CAYVSH010000064.1, from coordinate 3,676 downwards.
AGATTATTTTTTTCATGCTTATTATTTTTTGTTTGGACGCCAGTGCTTTTCTAAAACTTTTGCACCAGTTGTTAAAATAAATTTACAGCATCAGAGACCGGTCAATGTCAGTGAGGTTTAATGAAAAGTAGGAAATCTTTCGTAAAGGGTCGATATTAATGATCAATGGCCTTCTTTATTAGCTAACTGACCACAGGCGGCATCAATATCTTTACCACGGCTTCTTCTTAACCGGGCATTTACACGATGTTTAGCAAGGTATTCCATAAATGCCTGAACTTTTTCTTCTTCGGGTTTTTCAAACCGGGCAAAATCGATAGGGTTGTATTCAATGATATTAACCAGATCAGCAGGAACCTGGCGATATATCTTAATTAGTTCATCAGCGTCATCCAACGAGTCGTTGAAGTCTTTAAACAGGATGTATTCAAATGTTATTTCATTACCGGTTTGTTTGTAGAAATAATTTAATGCATCGATCAATGATCTGATATTGTTGGAATCATTGATAGGCATAATTTCATGTCGTTTATGATCATTAGCGGCATGTAATGACAGAGCCAGTTTGAATTTTACTTTATCGTCTCCTAACTGACGAATAGCTTTTGCCACACCTGCTGTTGAAACAGTGATTCTTTTTGGGCTCATAGCCATTCCATCAGGTGAAGTGATCCTTTCTACCGCCTTTAATACATTTTTATAATTAAGTAATGGTTCACCCATGCCCATAAAAACGATATTGCTTAATTTCTTACCGTTTGTTTTTTCTGATTGGTGGTTGATCAGTGCTACCTGGTCGTAGATCTCATCAAAGTCTAGATTTCTTTTTCTGTCTATATAACCTGTAGCACAAAACTTACAACTTAAAGAGCATCCAATTTGTGAAGAAACACAGGCTGTATAACGGGAAATGGTTGGTATCAAAACACCTTCTATCAAATGCCCATCATGTGTTTTAAATCGGGATTTGATAGTGCCATCTGATGAATATTGAGTGGCATCTGTTTGTAATGCAGGGAGAGTAAAGTTTTCGCCTAACTTTTGGCGTAATTCTTTACTTAAATTGGTCATATCAGCAAAACTCATAGCATGCTTTTGCCAGATCCATTCATACACTTGTTTGGCCCGGAATTTTTTTTCACCAAGCTCATCAAAATACTGTTCCAGTTCCGGAAGACTTAAGTGACGAATATTATTGGTTGTTTTTTTCATGCTGCTGCAAAGATAACCCCGGCTGTATTGATAAGTATAATTCACTGATATTTGCTTTATGAAAGATGTATATATTATAGATGCTGTAAGAACTCCGATAGGAAAATATGGAGGCGTATTAAGTTCTATAAGGCCAGATGATCTATTGGCTTATATTATCAAAACCTTATTAAATCGAAATGACTCAATAGATGTAAATGCAATTGAAGATGTAATTGCCGGTGCAGCTAACCAGGCTGGTGAAGATAACCGGAATGTGGCACGAATGGCTGCATTATTGGCCGGGTTCCCAGTCTCCGTTGCCGGAAATACAGTGAACCGGTTATGTGCTTCAGGTTTGCAGGCAATTATGGATGGTGCCCGGCAAATAATGTGTGGTGATGCTGAACTGATCATTTCCTGCGGAGTAGAAAGTATGACAAGGGCTCCTTTCGTTATTGGAAAAAACGAAACAGCTTTTGGCCGATCAACAGAAATGTATGATACAACCATGGGTTGGCGGTTTATCAATAAAAAATTATCTGCTTTACACTATCCATATGGCATGGGTGAAACGGCGGAGAATGTAGCAAAGCAATGGAATATCAGCAGGCAACAACAAGATGAGTTTGCACTTAGTTCTCAACAAAAATATGCTGCAGCAAAAGCCGCAAATAAGTGGAATGATGAGATTGCGGCAGTTGAAATAAGCAAAAAAGGTCTTATTAGCTGGGTGGTAGATGATGAACATCCAAGAGATACTTCATTGGACCAACTGGCTGCTTTGAAGCCTGCGTTTGTAAAAGATGGTACAGTTACAGCAGGTAACTCATCCGGAATTAACGATGGGTCTGCTGCGATGTTACTGGCTAGTGAGAATGCGGTTAAGAAATTTAACCTTGAACCGATGGCAAAAGTTGTTTCAATGGCTGTTGCTGGTGTAGATCCGGCCATAATGGGTATCGGTCCTGTTCCTGCTACTCAAAAAGCTTTACAAAGAGGCGGTTTAAAGATTACCGATATAGGATTGATTGAATTAAACGAAGCTTTTGCATCTCAATCGCTGGCTTGTATAAACGACCTTTCGCTTGATATAAACAAAGTGAATGTAAACGGTGGAGCTATTGCAATCGGTCATCCCCTTGGCTGTAGCGGAGTAAGGATATCAACTACTCTTTTGCATGAGATGAACAGGCAAGATGTAAAGTATGGTTTGGCCACCATGTGCGTAGGAGTTGGGCAGGGCGCAGCAATTATTTACGAAAAGATATAACTGTTTTGTATTTATTGTAATTTCCGTTTTAAACAATAAAAATGAAAAAAATATTATTTGCATTTATACTGGCAACTGGATTTATAGTTGCAAATGCACAAACAGATTCATTACATGAATATACAGGTAAGTATCGTTTTCCTGAGGGAAGTCCGGTAACGGAAATAAGTGTAATCATTGAAAACGGGATATTGACTGCAACATCAGCCATGGGAAATTCTGAATTGAAAAAAACAGATACAAAAGATGTCTTTGAGGTGGTAGTTTATTCGGGTTTAGCAACCTTTAAAAGGAATGGTGAAAATAAAATTACAGGTCTTTTAATACAGGTACAAGATATAAATATGGAAGGCACTAAAGAAGAAGGAAATACATTATATAGTAACAGACCTAGAACATTACCAATACATACCCGATAAGTAAGATCACAAATGTTTGAATAATAAAAAAAGAGGATCATTTCCTCTTTTTTCATTGTTTAAATCTCAAATATGAAATGTGTCCTGAGTGCACATTAATAGAGCTTTTTGTTTAATCTTTTCTATGTTATTAATAATGAAGGGACTATAAAAGATAACACCCGTTCGAATTTTCTAATTTTTTTTTTTGATTATGCAAAACGGCATATATATTCGTGCAGCAAAAAAAGAAAGGCAACTGTCTTGTTTTCAAGCTCTGGTTATATTAAATATTGAACCCTATCCACACAAAGATTAAGTTAAAGCTCTTTTCTCTCAAACATTTATTAATAACAAGTAAAACAAACTGCATGAAGAAAGTTTATCTCCTCTTGCTGGGTGTACTGTTTTTATCCATTCAGACATTCGCCCAACGGACCGTTACCGGAAAGGTAACAGATGAAAATGGAACACCGCTTGCAAACGTATCAGTGGTTGTAAAAGGTACAAAAATTGGTACTGTAACAAAAGCGGAC
>CAYVSH010000064.1:0-268 GCA_964453625.1 uncultured Chitinophaga sp. | reverse complement strand
GAACTGTTACCGGTAAGGTTACAGATGAACAAGGTGAACCTATGGCAAACGTTTCGGTACTGGTAAAGGGAACCCTTACCGGCACAACAACAAAGGCCGATGGCACCTATTCTATTTTAGTTCCTGCATCCGGAAGAACACTCATTTTTACGTCGGTTAATATGGAACCAGTTGAAATGTCTGTTGGCAACAAGGCTGATATAAGTGTTACACTAAAATCAGTTGATAAATCCTTGCAGGAAGTTGTTGTTACAGGGTATCAGACTGT
>CAYVSH010000063.1:9402-17458 GCA_964453625.1 uncultured Chitinophaga sp. | reverse complement strand
GGTATACCTAAACCGGTTTGTATTTTTCTTTTAATTGTAGGAAATATCTTTCAAACAAATAATAGCTAACAATGCTGATAAGAAATGCAAGCAAAGTAGAAAGAATTGATGCCCCTGTTCTCAATTGATTTATTGATAATTGAAAGCTTTCACTTAATGTATTATAAAAGAAATGTTGAGTCATAAGGTAAACTGGCCAGTGATAAACATAAAAACCGTATGATATTTTTCCGCAGAAACGTAAAAACGGGAATGCCAATAGCTGTTTGAAAAATGAGTTGTTCCTGTTAGTTACAATTTCATGCAACAAGATTCCAAACATTGCGCAAAAAGTTGTGTATCCAACAAATGCAAAATATGGATAACTTCCATTACCTGATTGGTTAATAAAATAGAAAATGAAATTAATAGCAGCCAGCCCCAGCACAATGATAGTTAGATGCCGAGTTATTAGATCAGGCTTGTAATTTATGAGTAGCGCAACCATACTGCCAACACAAATTCCGTCAATCCTTGTAAACGTATAAAGAGTTGTATAATTGAGGTCCTCAATTTGCAATAACCAAACAACTGACCTGGCAATAACTACAATCAATAAAACCGTAAGCATTATAAAAAACAATTTTCTTGGACTTTTAACTAATAAAATAATAAAAGGCCATACCAGGTAAAATTGTTCTTCAACGGCAAGCGACCATAAATGGGTAAGGAATCTTGCGTCATCAGTTAAGTAAAAAGAATATAACCAGTTTTGTAAATAGGTCCAAAGCCACCATTGGTTTTTTACAAAATAACTCAGCTCATTTTTATAAAGCCCGAATAAAGGGAAAATTATCAGAAAAAAAATCAATGTTAAGAAGTACAATGGAAAAATTCTCAACATCCTTCTAATAAAAAAATTCTTTAGATATCCAGGCTTTCCTAATTCTTTAAGAAGAATTGATGTTATCAGAAATCCGGATAATACAAAAAATAAATCTACTCCCAGCCAGCCAAAATATGATTGTTTAATAAAGCCGAAGTTGTGATACAACACTACCAGCAAAATAGCAATTCCCCTAAGTCCATCTAAAGCAGGGTAGTAAGCTTTATTTGGATTTTCTGCTGTCATTTAAGGGAGGTAAGTCAGTTAGGTAGTTATTTCTACTTCAAAGATAGTTTTCTCTGAATATACTTTCCAATTACATCAAACTCAAGATTTACTTTATCCCCGGGCTTTAAGAATCTTATATTAGTATGTTCGAATGTGTAAGGGATAATCGCTACACTAAAACTTTTCCTTTTTACATTAAATGCAGTTAAACTGATTCCATTTATCGTAATTGATCCTTTCTCAATCATTAGTTCAGCCATTTTTTTGGGGAACGAGAAGTCAAATATATAGCTGCCATTTGCATCGTCTACTTTCTTACAAATTCCTACACAATCTATATGTCCCTGAACAATATGGCCATCCAGCCGGTCGCCTATTTGGAGGCATCTTTCAAGGTTAATGGTTGTGCCTTCTATCCAGTCAGCTAGATTAGTTTTTTGAAGGGTTTCCTGGATAGCAGTTACCCGGTGAGCATTTCCTTTTATTTCTTCCACAGTGAGGCAAACGCCATTATGACTAATACTTTGGTCAATTTTTAGCTGGGGAGAAAGGGTGGATTCTATCCAGAAAGTCCTGTTTTTATCATTGGAAATGATCTGTTTGACCCTGCCTCCGGTTTCAATAATTCCTGTAAACATGGCAGCAAATTAAATCAATTCTTTTTCTGATTTCATTTTTCAAAATTTCCGCCTATCTTTGCGTTCCCAAAAAATACCAAAGGAGGTATATAAGTTATGCTGATAATAGATTCAAAAGATTGCGAAAACATTGACAAGGCACTTAAGAAGTACAAAAAGAAGTTCGAAAAATCGAAGATTTTATTACAACTTAGAGACCGTCAGAGTTTTACCAAACCATCCGTAAAACGTCGTGGTGAGATTTTGAAAGCAATCTACAAGCAGAATATTGCCAGCGGCAAGATTGATGTTTAATCTGCTGTAAGTAATTATAATACTGAAGATGGCTATAAAGTTTAATAACTTTATAGCTGTCTTTTTTTATGCATATACAGGCTGGTTCTATGAATGATCAATACAAACAATCCTTTAATGCTTTTTTTGAGTACCTGAAGTTTGAAAGACGGTATTCTGTAAATACACTCACATCTTATCAAACAGATCTTACAGATTTTTTTGACTTTGCAGATACGCAATTTGGAAAGACTTCCTTATTTGATATAAACCATACAATAGTTCGTAGTTGGCTTGCCTTTTTAATGTCTAAAGGCCTGAGTCCAAAAACAATAAATAGAAAAATATCGGGATTGAAATCTTTTTTCAAGTATCTGCTAAAAACAGAAATTATTGAAACCTCACCTATGGGTAAAATAATTACCCCAAAAATGGGTAAAAGGCTTCCGGTTTTCGTAAAGGAATCAGTAACAAACCAGGTCATTTTATCTTTAAACAGTTCGGCAGAAGATTGGACGTCATTAAATGCCAAAATGCTCATTACAATTTTTTATGCTACTGGTATGCGGCTGAGTGAATTGATAAACCTACGGGAAAAACAGGTTGATAAAGGCCGGTCATTAATCAAAGTATTGGGAAAGGGAAATAAAGAGAGGTTGATACCGGTTGGCCCGGTTATAATAGAAAACATTAATGAATATCAGCAATTGAAGAAAAAGCAGTTTGAGAAAACTGATGATTACTTGCTCGTAACTGAAAAAGGCAGAAAACTATATCCCAAATATGCTTATTTACTGGTAAATAAGTTTCTTTCCGAAGCGACTACGCTGGAAAAGAAAAGTCCGCATGTACTGCGGCACACATTTGCCACACATCTTATGAATAACGGAGCTGATCTAAATGCCGTAAAAGAACTGCTTGGGCACAGTAGCTTAGCTGCTACACAGGTATATACTCATAATACCATTGAAAAGCTAAAAGATATTCACAAAAAATCGCATCCCAAAGCATAAAATTATAATGATCCACACAATAAAAAATACACAGGTTTATTTTGGTAACAGAAACGTTTTATCGTAACTTGACCATGATAAAAGAACCGGGTACCTAATGAAAAGCTCATCAGTTCTTTAAATTATTGTTTCACTGATTAAAACCACGATGATTATGAACGTAAACATCCAATCTGTTCATTTTAATGCTGACAGTAAGTTAATCGGGTATGTAAATCGAAAGCTTGAAAAGCTCAAAAACTTTAACGATCGTATTATCCGTGTAAATGTGTTTTTGAAACTAGACAATGTGGTACATGCTATAAAAGATAAAGTAGCAGAAATTAGGGTGCATGCCCCAGGCCACAATTTTTTTGTAAAATCAACTTCTAAATCGTTTGAAGAATCATTTGATGATGCACTTGATTCAATGATAATCCAGATAAAAAAGAATAAAGAAAAAAAAGCCGCATAAAGAATTACAAGACCCCCGGACCGGGGGTCTTTCTTTAATAAATGAATTATAAATACTTCTCTTTTGCCGTTACTTGACATAATTACTATTGGTTATTCACAACTATTTGAAATCAAGTAAAAAAATAGTTTCCAAAATTTTTCCAATTATCAAATTCCCTTACCTTTGCCTTCCCAAAAATGGGGGTAGTTCTTTATTGCTTAAAAACAAGCCGAAATAGCTCAGTTGGTAGAGCAACTGATTTGTAATCAGTAGGTCGCTGGTTCGACTCCAGTTTTCGGCTCAGGTAATACAAGCATAGTTTGTATTTGAAAGAAGTTGCTGGAATGAATTTCCGGTTTCAGGGGGCAGATGGCCGAGTGGCTAAAGGCGACAGACTGTAAATCTGTTCTCTCACGAGTACGTTGGTTCGAATCCAGCTCTGCCCACAGTTCTTTGAGTTATTAGTGAATAACTAATAATTATAATTAGCGGAAGTAGCTCATTTGGTAGAGCGGTAGCCTTCCAAGCTTCAGGTGGCCGGTTCGAGCCCGGTCTTCCGCTCCATTTCGAAAACTGCCTGCGACGGCAGTGAAAAAGCCGTTGTAGCTCAGTGGTAGAGCACTTCCTTGGTAGGGAAGAGGTCGTGAGTTCGATTCTCACTAACGGCTCGTAAATTATATTCGAAACAAGTCTCTTAATTGAGACACTTAATTTGAATAAAAACAACAATTTTAGTAAAACACAATTTAAAAACCGATAACAATGTCAAAAGAGACCTTTAAGAGGGACAAACCCCACGTTAACGTTGGCACCATTGGTCACATTGACCATGGTAAAACAACTTTGACTGCTGCCATTACCACTATTCTTGCTTCAAAAGGAATGGGTAATACAGCAAAAAAGTATGATGAAATTGATGCTGCTCCTGAAGAAAAAGAAAGGGGTATCACAATTAATACTGCCCACGTTGAGTACCAAACAGAAAATCGTCACTATGCCCACGTTGACTGTCCCGGTCATGCTGACTATGTAAAAAATATGATTACAGGAGCTGCACAAATGGACGGAGCGATCCTCGTTGTGGCTGCTACTGACGGACCTATGCCTCAAACTAAAGAGCACATCCTGCTTGCCCGCCAGGTAGGTGTTCCTAAGATTGTGGTGTTTATGAATAAAGTTGACCTTGTTGATGATCCTGAACTGTTAGAACTGGTGGAAATGGAAATCCGTGACCTCCTTACTTTCTACGGTTTTGATGGTGATAATACACCAATCATCAAAGGTTCTGCTATAAAAGCCCTTGAAGGTGATGCAGATGCTGTAAAGCAAGTAGAAGAATTAATGGCTGCTGTTGATACTTATATTCCATTACCTCCTCGTCCGGTTGATCAGGCTTTCCTTATGTCTGTTGAGGACGTTTTCTCAATCACAGGTCGTGGTACTGTTGCTACAGGTCGTATCGAGAGAGGCCGTATCAAAGTGGGTGAAGCAGTTGAAATCGTAGGATTGGTTGATACTCCGCTTTCTTCAACTTGTACAGGTGTGGAAATGTTCCGCAAATTGTTAGATGAAGGAGAAGCTGGAGATAATGCAGGTCTATTATTACGTGGAATTGAGAAAACTCAGATCCGTCGTGGTATGGTTATCTGCAAGCCAGGTTCTATCACTCCGCATACTGAATTCAAATGTGAAGTTTACGTACTGAGCAAAGAAGAAGGTGGACGTCACACTCCATTCTTCCAGAAATACCGTCCTCAGTTCTATTTCCGTACTACTGACGTAACAGGAGAAGTAGAATTAGCTGCAGGAACTGAAATGGTAATGCCTGGTGATAACACTTCATTGACTGTGAAGCTGATCCAGCCGATTGCGATGGAAAAAGGATTGAAATTTGCGATCCGTGAAGGTGGCCGTACAGTAGGTGCTGGTCAGGTGACAGAGATTTTGAAATAAAAAAGAAAGCTCAGGGCTTTTAGCGTTTTGCTTTCAGCCTGCGGGCATGGCTAATGATAAATTAGCTATCTTTGAAACATAATGCTAGGAGCTATTGGTTAACTGCCAATAGCTTTTAGCTTTCTTACGGGCATGGTGCAACGGTAGCATACGGGTCTCCAAAACCTTTGATCTGGGTTCGAATCCTAGTGCCCGTGCAAAGAAATTTGTACTTTATTCAACTTACAATTTTAGATCATGATTAAGATCGCCAATTATTTTAAAGAGTCTTACAAAGAGCTGACTGAAAAGGTGACCTGGCCTACATGGCCACAATTGCAGCAATCAACTATGATTGTAATTGCAGCTACGATCGTAATTACATTTATCGTTCTTGCGATGGATACTGTCTTTGGTAATGGATTAAAATTTGTTTACAGTTTATTGTTTTAAGATAAAAAATGGAAACAACAACGAATACAGAGAATAGTACCGGTAACACGGATAATGGATCGCAGCCGGATACCAAGTGGTTTGTGCTTCGTGTGGTAAGTGGTAAGGAAAAGAAAGTTAAAGAGTACCTGGATAAAGAAGTAAGCCGCGGTGGTTGGGAGCAGGTAAAGCAGGTTTTTCTTCCTGTAGAGAAAGTTTACAAAGTTGCGAACGGTAAAAAGGTAATGCGGGAAAGAAATTATTATCCCGGTTATGTAATGATTGAAATATTAGATGGGAAATTGAATGATGATTTAAGGGATGTGGTTAAGAATACGCCAAATGTTATTCATTTCCTTGGTAAAGAGAACCCGATTGCTTTGCGTAAAGCTGAAGTTAACAAGATGCTTGGCAAGATGGATGAAATGGCAGAAGCTGGTGGTGTAAGTATGAGTGAACCATTTATTGTAGGCGAAACAATCAAAATCATTGAAGGGCCGTTTAATGACTTTAACGGTGTGATTGAAGAAGTAAATGATGAAAAGAAGAAATTGAAAGTAACTGTAAAGATATTTGGCCGTTCTACTCCAGTTGAACTTAATTATATGCAGGTGGAGAAAATCAGTTGATATTCATCTCAGAAATTTATTGAAAGCCATCCAAAGGATGGCTTTTTACGTTATTTACGTAATGCAACTGACAATTTTAGAGAGAGTCTCATAATATCTTTAATGAAATCCTTCATTATGAAAATCGTAATAGCAATTCTACTTATCAGCTTAATGGCTATATCCTGTAAAAAGGAAAAAATAAATAATGAAGTTTCGTATTCCGAGGCACAATACAATGTTGAATTTACTGGCAAATGGAAAACACCGGAATTTGGAGTACCCGCCTCTGTTCATTTTACCACAATACTGGGAATGGTGCACAATAAAGATACTTATCAATGGAAAGAGGGAGTATTAGCAAGCTGGGGTGTAGAAAGGATTGCTGAGTCTGGGAATACTGGTCCTATGGTTGCAGAGATTGATTCTATTATTGGTAGAGGCAAAGCAATTTCATATGTTGTAATTAATGCACCAGCACCAACCGGTAGTAACCAAACTAATATTTATTGTAATTCAAATTATTCATACATCAGTTTTGAAACAATGCTTGCACCTACACCCGATTGGTTTACCGGCATCAGCAGTTTTAATTTATATGAAAACAACAGATGGGTTACGGATACAACGGTAAACTTATATTCTTACGATGCTGGAACTGAGACAGGTGATGTTTTTGGTTACAATAATCCAGAAACTGTTCCTAAAGAAACTGTTCATATTCTTACACCGGCTACGGCTTCCGCTTTGGCAAATGGGAATAGCACATTAGGCCCGATAGCCACAGTTAGATTTATTAAACGAAATAACTGATTTAGACAAAAGACTGTAATTTGATATTAAAAAAAAATTGCCAAAACCTTTGCCCAACAACGGTTTCCCCTTACCTTTGCCGCCCCAACTAGTTCTTTCATATTCCTCCAAAGCTTAAGCGAAGGAGGGTATATTAAGGTCTTTGTCGCTAAAGCTGTGAAGACCAAGGAATTTGGGAGACCAATTAGCCCTTGAGGTGAAAAGTCGTTAACACCAAAAAAGATAAAAAATGGCAAAAGAAATCAGCGGCTATGTAAAGCTGCAGTGTAAGGGTGGCCAGGCCAATCCTGCACCACCAATCGGTCCTGCATTAGGTTCCAAGGGTATTAATATCATGGAATTCTGCAAACAGTTCAACGCAAGAACACAGGACAAACAAGGGAAAGTAATCCCCGTTTTAATCACCGTTTATACTGACAAGAGTTTTGACTTTGTATTAAAGACTCCGCCTGCTGCAATTCAGCTGATGGAAGCAGCAAAGATTCAAAAAGGCTCCAAGGAAAGTAACCGTGCAAAAGTGGGTAAAGTAAACTGGGACCAGGTAAAAGCTATCGCAGAAGATAAAATGCCTGACCTCAACTGCTTTACAGTAGAAAGTGCCATGAAAATGGTGGCTGGAACTGCTCGCAGCATGGGCCTGAACGTGGAAGGTAAAGCTCCCTGGGAAAACTAATTCTTGAATCTAATTAAACGAATTAAAAGAACTTAATGAGTTAGTGGAACTGATCGCTGCAATTCGGTCTGTTCCAACGAGTCCTGCTATTCATCCGTTTGAAGCGAACAAGAAACAGAGATATTTGAAAAATTTAAGAGAAGAT
>CAYVSH010000063.1:1129-9392 GCA_964453625.1 uncultured Chitinophaga sp. | reverse complement strand
TAAACGAATTACAATGGCATTCATTAGTAAAAAAAGAAAAGTTGCTGATACAAAAGTTGAAGCAAATAAAGCATACTCCTTAAAGGAGGCATCAGCTCTGGTAAAAAGTATTACCACTTGCAAATTTGATGCATCAGTTGATCTGCATATCCGTTTGGGTGTAGATCCAAAAAAAGCTGACCAGGCTATCCGTGGCACGGTTTCATTACCCCATGGTACTGGTAAAACAAAGAAAGTATTAGTGCTTTGCACACCAGATAAAGAAGCAGAAGCAAAAGGTGCAGGTGCTGACTTTGTCGGATTGGATGAATTTGTAACCAAGATCGAAGGCGGTTGGGTAGATGTAGATGTGATCATCGCTACTCCTTCTGTAATGCCGAAGATCGGTAAACTGGGTAAAGTATTAGGACCAAGAAACCTGATGCCGAATCCTAAAACCGGTACAGTTACTAACGATGTGGCAAATGCAGTGAATGATGTAAAAGGCGGTAAAATTGCCTTTAAGGTTGATAAGGTAGGAATTATACATGCTTCTATCGGCCGTATCAGTTTTACACCGGAGAAAATTGCGGAGAACAGCCAGGAACTGATCAATGCGATCCTGAAAGCAAAGCCATCTTCTTCTAAAGGAACTTATGTTAGAGGAATCAGTATGGCAAGTTCAATGAGTCCCGGTATCACAGTTGATACAAAAGCATTCATTCATTAATTATTAATCTGATTCGCCGTAAGGTGAATGACAAATAAAAAGTCATGACAAAAGATCAAAAAAACGAAGTGATAGAAGTGCTGAAAGGCAAGTTCTCACAATACAATAACTTCTACGTTGCCGATACTGAATCGTTGACGGTAGAACAGGTTGGTAAATTGCGCCGTGCCTGCTTCAGCAAAGAAGTTGAAATGAAAGTGGCAAAGAACACACTTATAAAAAAAGCATTGGAATCTCTGGATGCTGAAAAATATGCAGGTGTTTATGATTCATTGCATAAGGTAACTGCTCTGATGTTCTCAGAAAATCCAAAGAACCCCGCTTTGATTATCAGTTCATTCCGTAAGGAAAGTAATGGTGAAAGACCAGTTCTGAAAGCAGCTTTCATTAATGGTGATGTGTATATGGGTGATGAGCAATTGAAGACACTTACCCAAATCAAAACCAAGAATGAGCTTATCGGTGAAGTTATCGGCTTGTTACAATCTCCTGCGAAGAGAGTCTTGGCTGCTTTGTTGAATCATGCTGAGAACGGTCCGACAGCTAAAGCAACAGAGGAAACAGCAGTAGCAACAGAAGCTACTCCTGCACCTGCAGCCGAAGCAACCACTCCGGAAGAAACTACACCTCCTGCATCAGCAGAGGCTTCTTCTGAAGAACCAAAAGCAGAGTAATTGATTTTAATTAAATAACTCCCAGGCCTGAGGGATAACAAAGGCAAATTTTTTTAAAACCGCCGTCGGAGCAAATTTAAAGCTGTGAAGACGGTAAAAATTCAAACAAAATGGCAGACGTAAAAGCATTAGCAGAAGGCCTTGTAGCCTTAACGGTAAAAGAAGTTCAGGAATTAGCTGATTTCTTAAAAACAGAATACGGAATCGAACCAGCTGCTGCAGCAGTAGTAGTAAGTGGTGGTGGCGATGGCGGTGGCGCAGCTGCTGCTGAAGAGAAAACTTCATTCAATGTAGTATTGAAGAGCGGTGGTGCATCTAAACTGAACGTTGTTAAAATCGTTAAAGATTTAACTGGTTTAGGTCTTAAAGAAGCAAAAGATATGGTTGATGGCGCTCCTAAGAATGTAAAAGAAGGTGTTTCTAAAGCAGAAGCTGAAGAAATTGCAGCTAAGCTGAAAGAAGCAGGTGCTGAAGTTGAAATTGCCTAAGGCGATTGAACTCCCGATATATATTGGGATTGAGATAGCTTAATCACTTCTACTGAATAAATCTTTAAACCCTCCGTAAATGGAGGGTTTTTTTATTGAGTGCTTAAATAGGGAGAAATTTTGGAGTAGATTTCATCTGTTATTACCATAACATTTTTTAGTTCTTCTAATTTTCTAAAATTGCCATGTTGATTTCTATAAGCTACTATCGGATTTGCCAATGAGTATTTGATATATGGGTGAGCTTTTAATTCATCAATAGTAGCAGTGTTGATGTTTATCTTACGGAGCGTAGTCGTCTCTAACTTCAGGTACTTTTTTATTTTCTGAAAAGTAGAATCAGGTAAGCCAAATGTTTCTCCAACCTGGTCAATAGAATAGAATCCTCCAAGCTTATCCCTGAAATTGATGATCCTTGCAGATAGTTTGCTGCCAATTCCGGGTAATGCAATGAATGCAGTGGTATCAGCAGTATTTATATCAACTAGGGCATATTTTGAGACATAGGTTTTGGCAGGTGGATTATCAGGTTGTTTGTATTCAGAATTTCCATTATCGTAATCAGGTTGTCCGGTTGATTCAATCCTGATATAAGGAGCTATCCTTTCATACTCGTTCGGAAAAAGGCCATAAATCTTACTCAGGTCCTCTGGTTTCCTGAACCTACCACCTTTGCTTAAATAATTTTGGATAGTGCCAATTGTTTTATCTCTTAATCCCAGCTTCTTCCAACCATTTGTAGACAAGGTGTTCGGATCAAAGTAAAACAATTCCCCTTTGTCTCTCTCAGGGTAATAGCTCTTCGAGGTTCTGTCATATTGATAATTACTGGTATTCTCATCATTGTAATTTGAACTACTATCTTGTCCGTCTTTATGCTCGATTCTTTTCATAGTTGCTATCCATGCAGAATCTTTTCCTGATGGTGTTGCACTTTTATTTCCAGAAATAGCTTTTGGTAGAAAAAAGACAGTTCCAATGACTATTGTTATCACAAGAATAGCAATCCTGTCCCGTCGGGAAAAAGTGAAATAATCTTGTATAAAATCCTTCCAGTTCAAATCCTGATTTTACCGGCAAAATAGTGTACTGAAAGCACTCCGGAAATAACCACTTTGTGGTATTTTGGCCGGGTTATTGTACGCAAATTTTTCTTGGCTGGGAAATATAAATCCCTACCTTTGCAATCCTTTATTTTGGCCAAATATATTTTGACATCCCAAATCATGTGTAAGTAGTTGACTTTCATAGGTTTTCGTTTCCAAAAAAATGAAGCCCTGTGAGTGATTTGTATGTCCTCAACGTTGTAAAACCGGTTTTACGCATATGTCTTCAACAAAAGTGAACTCAAGAGTGGATTTTGGTAAAATCAAGCACCTTGCTGAAACACCAGATCTTCTCGAAGTACAGATCCAGTCATTCAAAGAATTTTTCCAGTTAGAAACAACACCTGACAAACGAAACATTGAAGGTTTGTTCCGTGTGTTTAAAGAAAATTTTCCGATTACTGATACCCGGAACATTTTCGTACTGGAGTTTTTGGATTATTTCATTGATCCTCCCCGTTACACTATCGAAGAGTGTATGGAAAGGGGATTAACCTACGCTGTTCCGCTAAAAGCCAAACTTCGTTTGAGCTGTAATGATGAGGAGCATGTGGACTTCCAGACAATCGTTCAGGACGTTTTCCTCGGAAACATTCCTTACATGACGCCCCGCGGTACATTCGTTATCAACGGTGCTGAAAGGGTGGTTGTCTCTCAGTTACATCGTTCTCCTGGTGTATTCTTTGGTCAGTCTGTTCACCCGAACGGAACAAAGATCTACTCTGCAAGGGTTATTCCTTTCAAAGGAGCCTGGATGGAATTTGCAACAGACATCAACAATGTGATGTTTGCTTACATTGACCGTAAGAAAAAATTCCCTGTTACTACGTTACTTCGTTCTATTGGCTATGAAACAGATAAGGACATCCTTGAACTGTTTGGTATGGCAGATGAGGTGAAAACAGATAAGAAGACATTGGGTAAATATGTTGGCCGCAGATTGGCAGCAAGGGTATTAAGAACATGGGTTGAGGATTTTGTAGATGAAGATACCGGCGAAGTAGTTTCTATTGAAAGAAACGAGATCGTTATGGAAAGGGATACTGTGCTGGATGAAGAGGCCATCACAACCATTTCCGAAATGGATGTCCCAACTGTATTTATTCAAAGAGAAGATGTTGGTGGTGACTATGCCATCATTTATAATACGCTGAATAAGGACACTTCTAACAGTGAATTGGAAGCGGTACAGTTTATCTATCGCCAGCTTCGCGGAGCTGATGCACCTGATAATGAAACTGCCCGTGGTATCATTGATAAATTATTCTTCAGCGATAAACGTTATGACCTTGGTGAAGTAGGTCGTTATAAGATCAACCGTAAGTTGAATGTTGACCTGCCACTTACTAAGAAGACTTTAACTAAAGAAGATATCATCCTTATCATCAAATATCTTGTTCGCCTTACAAATGGTAAAGCAGAGATTGATGATATTGATCACCTGAGCAATCGTCGTGTACGTACTGTGGGTGAGCAATTGTATGCTCAGTTCGGAGTAGGTCTTGCCCGTATGGCCAGAACCATCCGTGAAAGAATGAACGTAAGGGATAACGAGGTGTTCACACCAGTTGACCTGATTAATGCAAGAACATTGTCGAGTGTTATCAATTCTTTCTTTGGTACATCACAATTATCTCAGTTCCTTGATCAGACCAACCCGTTATCAGAGATAACTCACAAACGTCGTATCTCAGCTCTTGGACCAGGTGGTCTTAGTCGTGAAAGAGCAGGTTTCGAGGTTCGTGACGTTCACTATTCGCACTACGGACGTCTTTGTACAATTGAAACTCCTGAAGGACCAAACATCGGTTTGATCTCTACACTTTGTGTACATGCCAAGATCAACGATATGGGCTTTATTGAAACTCCATACCGTAAAGTGAATGATGGAAAAGTGAACATGAAGGAGTTGAATTTCCTGAGTGCAGAAGAAGAAGACTTGGCAAAAATTGCACAGGCAAACACTGCTTTGGATGAAAAAGGAAACTTCAAAGAGGAGAAGATCGTAAGCCGTGAAACGGGTGACTTCCCGATTCTGGATAAGAACGATGTAGAATATATGGATGTGGCACCTAACCAGATCGTTGGTTTAAGTGCTTCATTGATCCCATTCCTTGAGCATGATGATGCAAACCGTGCCCTGATGGGTTCGAACATGCAACGTCAGGCTGTTCCATTGATCCGGGCTGATGTTCCTATTGTAGGTACAGGTCTAGAAGGAAAAGCGGCAAGAGATGCAAGGATCCAGATACATGCTGATGGAAACGGTGTGGTAGAATTTGTGGATGCAAATGAAATCCATGTCCGCTACGAAAGAGATGCACAGGAAAAACTGGTAAGCTTTGAAGATGATTTGAGAATTTACAAGCTGACCAAATTCATTAAAACAAACCAGGAGACTTGTATCAATCTTAATCCTGCAGTGAAGAAAGGCCAAAAAGTTAAGAATGGTGATTTCCTGACTGAAGGATATGCTACACAAAATGGTGAGTTGGCATTGGGTAAAAACCTGAAAGTGGCATTCATGCCATGGAAAGGGTACAACTTCGAGGATGCCATTGTAATCAGCGAAAGAGTTGTAAAAGAAGATATGTTTACTTCAGTTCATATCTCAGAATATGAATTGGAAGTAAGAGATACTAAATTGGGTGAAGAAGAATTGACACCAGATATTCCAAACGTATCAGAAGAGGCTACAAAAGATCTTGATGAGAATGGTATCATTCGTATCGGAGCTTTGGTGAAAGAAGGAGATATATTAATCGGTAAGATCACTCCAAAAGGTGAGTCTGATCCAACTCCAGAAGAGAAATTACTTCGTGCCATCTTCGGTGATAAAGCCGGTGATGCAAAAGATGCTTCGTTGAAAGCTCCAAATGGTGTGGAAGGTGTTGTTATAGGAAAGAAGTTATTCCAGAGAGCCAAAAAGGATAAGAATGGCAAAGTGAGAGAGAAGGCAATGATAGAGAAGCTGGAAAAAATGCATGAGAAGAACGAGAATGACCTGATGGATGTATTGATCGAAAAATTATCTGCTTTGCTGGCAAATCATGTATCTGCCGGAGTAAGCAATAATTTCGGTGAAATACAAATTGGTAAAGGTGCAAAGTTTACTGAGAAGAATCTCCGTGGACTTGACTTTGCTAACATAAATCCTTTAGGCTGGACCGGTGATGCAAAAGTGGATGACCAGATCAACACCTTATTGCACAACTACAGCATTAAATTCAACGAAGAGTTAGGAAGATATAAGAGAGAGAAATTCAACATCAGCATTGGTGATGAATTACCGGCAGGTGTATTAAAGCTAGCTAAAGTTTATCTCGCTGTTAAGCGTAAGTTGAAAGTGGGAGATAAGATGGCTGGTCGCCACGGAAATAAAGGTATCGTTGCGAAAATTGTTCGCCAGGAAGACATGCCTTTCCTTGAAGATGGAACTCCGGTAGATATAGTTCTGAACCCATTGGGTGTACCAAGCCGTATGAACCTGGGTCAGATTTATGAAACCATACTTGGATGGACTGGTGAGAAATTAGGTTTGAGATTTTCTACTCCAATTTTTGACGGTGCTACTGTAGAAGAAATAGCCAGCTATTGTGAGCAGGCAAATATTCCAATGCATGGACATACCTACCTGTATGACGGTGAAACGGGAGAACGTTTTCACCAGAAAGCAACTGTAGGTATCATCTATGTTATCAAACTTCACCACATGGTGGATGATAAAATGCATGCCCGTTCCATCGGACCATACAGCTTGATCACACAGCAACCGCTGGGTGGTAAAGCTCAATTTGGAGGTCAGCGTTTTGGTGAGATGGAGGTTTGGGCTCTGGAAGCATATGGAGCATCTAACATTTTACAGGAATTATTGACCATTAAGTCCGATGATATTATCGGCCGTGCAAAAACATATGAGTCGATTGTAAAAGGTGAGAATGTACCAAGACCAGGTGTTCCTGAATCATTCAATGTATTGGTTCATGAATTAAGAGGTTTGGGATTGGATCTCAAATTTGATTAATAGCGAACCGAACGATGAAGAGTGCGACGCAACTAAAGTTGATAGTAGCACTGAAGTTGGTAACAAAAACAATTAACAAGAAACTAGAAACAAGAATATGTCAATCAGAAAAGAAAATCGTCCAAAAGCGGCTTTTTCAAGGATCACAATCGGTCTTGCATCACCTGATAATATCCTCGAGAGAAGTTATGGTGAAATATTAAAGCCTGAAACGATCAACTATCGTACGTATAAACCAGAAAGAGATGGTTTGTTCTGCGAAAGAATTTTCGGCCCTGTAAAGGATTATGAATGTGCTTGCGGAAAGTACAAACGTATACGTTACAAAGGGATTGTTTGTGACCGTTGTGGTGTTGAAGTTACGGAGAAGAAAGTTCGTCGTGAGAGAATGGGTCATATCAAACTCGTAGTACCTGTTGTACATATCTGGTATTTCAAATCATTACCTAATAAGATTGGTTACCTCTTAGGAGTTAGCTCTAAGAAACTGGAGACGATCGTTTACTATGAACGTTTTGTGGTAATTCAATCAGGTATCCGTGCAGATAAAGGACAAAATCCCGGAGACTTGTTGACTGAAGAAGAGTATTTGGATATACTGGATACCCTTCCAAAAGATAACCAGTACCTCCCTGATGATGATCCTAACAAGTTCATTGCTAAAATGGGTGCTGAAGCTGTACATGATATGCTACAGCGTATCGACCTTGATCAATTATCATTTGATTTGAGAAATGCAGCGGCTACTGAAACTTCACAGCAACGTAAAGCAGATGCTTTAAAACGTTTGAGTGTAGTGGAAGCTTTCCGTGATGCCAATACAAGAATTAATAACCGTCCTGAATGGATGGTTATGCAATATATTCCTGTTATTCCACCGGAACTGCGTCCGTTAGTTCCATTGGATGGTGGTCGTTTTGCTTCTTCTGACCTGAATGATTTGTATCGCCGTGTTATTATCCGTAATAACCGTTTGAAGAGATTATTAGAAATTAAAGCTCCTGAAGTTATCCTTCGAAATGAAAAGAGGATGTTGCAGGAAGCGGTTGATTCCTTGTTTGACAATAGCCGTAAATCTAATGCTGTAAAAGCAGAAGGTGGAAGAGCAGCATACGCAGATCGGCCAACTGCTCGAACGCGAGCGGGAGCGGGGGGATTCACGAGTCCGTCATGCTCTATTCGGGCGGCTCCATCCGGTTCGTGGCCACGGGGACCGTCTCGCCCAGCGCCAGCGGGACCGTCACGAGCACCGCGACGATCTC
>CAYVSH010000063.1:0-1119 GCA_964453625.1 uncultured Chitinophaga sp. | reverse complement strand
AGCAGAAGGTGGAAGAGCATTGAAATCATTGAGTGATGTTTTAAAAGGGAAGCAAGGTCGTTTCCGTCAGAACTTGCTTGGTAAAAGGGTTGACTATTCTGGTCGTTCTGTTATTGTGGTAGGTCCTGAACTGAAATTGCATGAGTGTGGTTTACCAAAAGATATGGCAGCGGAATTATTCAAGCCATTTATCATTCGGAAATTAATTGAAAGAGGTATCGTAAAAACAGTAAAATCAGCAAGGAAACTTGTTGATAAGAAGGAAGCTGTAGTTTGGGATATTCTTGAAAATATATTAAAAGGTCACCCGGTTTTATTAAACCGTGCCCCAACGCTTCACCGTTTATCAATCCAGGCTTTTCAGCCAAAGTTGATAGAAGGTAAAGCAATACAACTGCATCCATTGGTAACAACTGCTTTCAACGCCGACTTTGACGGTGACCAGATGGCGGTGCATGTACCTTTAAGTCATGCAGCTGTATTGGAAGCTCAATTGTTAATGTTAGCTTCTCACAACATTTTGAATCCACAGAATGGTACTCCGATCACTCTTCCTTCACAGGACATGGTGTTGGGTCTGTATTACATTACCAAAGGAAAAAGAACAACGGCAACTGAAACTGTACGTGGAGAAGGGAAAGCTTTCTATTCCAGCGAAGAGGTAATCATTGCATATAACGAAGGTGTTGTCGACCTGCATGCATGGATAAAAGTAAAAGCTAATATCCGTAACGCAGATGGTTTACTGGAGCATAAAATGATCGAAACAACTGTTGGCCGTGTATTATTTAATCAGCATGTACCTGCGGAAGTTGGATTTGTAAATGCATTATTGACCAAAAAGAATCTTCGTGAGATCATCGGTGATATCATTAATATTACCAACGTTCCTAAAACTGCTAAGTTCCTTGATGATATTAAGACACTTGGTTTCCGTACAGCCTTCCAGGGTGGCTTGTCATTCAGTATTAATGACCTGATTATTCCTGATGTTAAAGAAGAATTGTTGGAAAATGCAAAATCTGAAGTTGATGAAGTGTGGGATAGCTACAACATGGGTCTTATCACTAATAACGAAAGATATAACCAGATCGTTGATATCTGGAGCCGTGTCGATAC
>CAYVSH010000062.1:0-17583 GCA_964453625.1 uncultured Chitinophaga sp. | reverse complement strand
TTCTCTCTTACTTTTTCTGATATAGAAGAACTGGATGAAGAATATGCAACGTGTAAGTGGGTAGCGACATACACATACTCCAAAACCGGGAGAAAAGTGGTTAATAATATCAAAGCCTATATGCGACTTAAAGATGGAAAAATCATTGAACACAGCGATGCATTCAAACTAAGTAAATTGGCTGCACAGGCATTAGGTTTGAAAGGCGTTTTGTTAGGCTGGACCGGATTTATGAAGAAAAAGATCCAGAATAGTGCGAGGAAGAGCCTGATAAACTTTATTGAAAAGAAAGAAATCCCACAAAGACACTAACTATTTTATTTTTGACCCTTGTGTCTTTGTGGGATTAAACTAATCTTCCAGTACTCCGAATTTACCAGCATTTACATCAGCAATTGCTTCTTCCAGTTCCTGCATAGTATTCATCAGGAATGGACCATACTGAGCAATAGGTTCATCAATTGGCTCACCGGATAAAACTAATAAAACAGCATCTTCACTTGCCTGAACAGATATCTGTTCTCCTTCATTTCCAAACAATACAAAATGATCAGCAGGTGCTTTTTCATTATTGATAATTACATTTCCTTCTATCACTAAAATTCCGGTATTATATACAGCGGGAAAATTAAATGTAACCGATGCATCTTTTTTTAGCCTTGCATTATACACATGTATGGGTGTGAATGTAGAAGCAGCTCCTTTTGTATTTTCATATTCACCTGCAATAACTTCGATCACTCCTTTATTATCCGGTATCTGGTATTTACCCATCATTTTGTTGGTGATCTCCTGGTATTTTGGCTTTGACATTTTATCTTTTGCAGGAAGATTGACCCAAAGCTGTACCATCTGGAATAAGCCACCGGACTTTGCAAAGTTTTCTTCATGATATTCTTTATGTAACAGACCAGACGCTGCGGTCATCCATTGTACATCGCCTTCACCAATGATACCACTATTCCCATAACTATCATGATGTGCAATTCTTCCATGATAAGCAATCGTTACCGTTTCAAATCCACGATGTGGGTGCACTCCAACACCTCTTGGTTTATCAGTAGGAGGAAACTCGACTTTAGAATTATAGTCCATTAAAAAGAACGGACTCATTCTTTTTTTATTGATCCTTCCGCCGGGAAAAAAACCATGTACACGGAAACCATCACCAACCATATGTGGTGCCGGTGGTGCAATGATCGCTTCAATTTTTTTACTTGTGCTCATAAAATCTCCTTTTATATTGTTATTGGCACTTCCATTAATAATAATTCTGCATCAGTATCAGCTATTATATCAAGATGTTCTGTTTCAGAAATACCGAGTCCGTCTCTTCTTGATAGCTTTTCACCATTTATCGTTACTTCTCCTTCAATTACAAAAGCATAAACACCATTGCTCTTCTTTTTCAGATTATAGATTGTTTTAAAGTCTTTATCCAGTTTGCCCAAACTAAACCAGGCATCCTGGTGTATTTGCACACCTCCATCAGTTGAGCCTATTGGTGAAACAACTGTCAAAAGTTTATTGTGCTTTTCCTCCTCAGAAAAAGATTTTTGATCGTAACGAGGTGTTACATTTTTCTTATTCGGGAAAACCCAGATCTGGAAAAACCTCACTTCCTTATCACGGTTCTTATTCTTTTCACCATGTTGTATTCCCGTACCTGCACTCATTACCTGTACATCACCCTGGCGTATAACCTGTTTGTTACCCATATCATCATGATGTTCCAGATCGCCAAACGTAGGTATAGAAATGATCTCCATGTTTTCATGTGGATGGGTGCCAAAGCCCATTCCGCCTGCTACTGTATCATCATTTAAGACTCTTAATGCACCAAAATGAATTCTGGTAGAATCATGATATCCGGCAAAACTGAATGTGTGATAAGAATCTAACCACCCATGATTAGCATGACTTCTTGTGTCAGCTTTGTGAAGAATGGTTTTCATAAAACTCCTTTTTTAATATTTATTAAGTTATGCTATTTCTTTCTCCTTAACTATTTTATCAGCCAGCCATAGAAACTCAGAAACGAAATTGTGGATAGCATTTTGAAAACTTTCATCCAGCAATTCTCCTTCTTCATTGAATTTTTTATCAACAGCCGGGGTGATAAGCATATAGGGTGAAGCAATGCCAAATAATGCCGGGACTAAAAGCAACAATTGTTGTGATGCTCTCATGCCGCCCATTGCTCCGGGTGATGCTGTTGCTATTCCAAAAGGTTTACGATGCCTTTTTGAAAAATGGTCCAGCAGATTTTTCATTGCAGGAGAGTATCCGCCATTATATTCTGGAGTTACCAATATATACGCATCAGACTCGAATATTCTTTTCGCAACTTCTTTGAATTCAACTGGTACTTTTTCAAGAGATGTCCATACAGATTGTACTGGTGGAACAGCCCAATCTTTCATATCTATAATATCTGCATCATTTTCGGTTGTACTGGTGATGATATTTTTTAAATGCAAAGCCAGCCTTCTGGTAACACTGTGTTCCCTTGGACTTCCTGAGATGATTTCTATTTTCATTATTATTAATTTAAGAACAAAGGTAAATAATCAATGTTTAAACATCAAATATTTTTTCTAGTTAGTTTGTTAATCCTTTTTAAGTGGTTTTTTGAGATGGAAACGGTTAATTTCGGTTAACTAAATCAAAACAATGATAAACCGTAGAAAGTTCATAAAGAATACAACACTCAGCTCTCTTTCAATACCCATAAGCAAAATAGCTTCCATCAATACAAGTTCAAATACTATAAAAGGAAAACCTGTGGTTATCTCTACCTGGGATGCAGGCTTAAGAGCTAATAAAGCTGCCTGGGAAGTTTTAAGTTCAGGCGGAAGGGCTTTAGATGCAGTTGAAAAAGGAGTAATGGTGACAGAAAGTGAACAGAACTGCTGTGTAGGTCTAGGTGCAAATCCTGACAGAGATGGATTCGTGACATTAGATGCTTGTATCATGGATGAATTTTCCAATTGTGGCAGTGTTGCATTTTTAGAAAGAATAAAACATCCGGTAGCTGTTGCAAGAAGAGTGATGGAAAGGACACCACATGTGATGCTGGTTGGAAGCGGGGCGCAACAATTTGCGATTGCAGAAGGATTTCCACTTGAAGAACAGAAGTTATCACCGGAAGCTCAAAAGAATTATGATAACTGGTTAAAAAAATCTGAATACAAACCACCGGCTATAAATATTGAGAACCGGCAAGGACATGGACCATTTGCTCCATTTAAATTGGATAATGGTGAATGGAATCATGATACAATCGGAATGTTAGCATTGGATACTAATGGTAACCTGAGCGGAAGTTGTACCACCAGTGGTGCCGGGTTTAAAATGCGGGGAAGATTGGGTGATTCTCCTATAATTGGTGCCGGTTTATTTGTAGATAATGAAGTGGGTGCCTGCACTGCAACAGGACAGGGTGAAGATGTGATCCGTGTTGCAGGTTCACATACTGTTGTGGAGTTAATGCGTAAAGGATTATCTCCTGAAAATGCATGTAAACAAGCAATCGAAAGAATAATTCGCATTAAAGGTGAAAAATCGAAAGATATTCAGGTAGCTTTCCTTGCAATTAATAAAAAAGGAGAAGTTGGATCATATGCGATACATAATGGATTTAGTTATGCATTGAAGACTGGTAAAGAAGAAAAATTAGTTAAGTCGAAATTTATAATGGAATAAATGGGCCCTATAAAATATATCATTGAAATAGCGACTTCTGATTTTGAAACGACAAGATCTGCCGTTGAAGGAGGAGCGGATAGGATTGAATTGTGTGCAAATCTTGCAGAAGGAGGAACAACACCTTCATTTGGCACGATAAAACAATGCCGGGAAACATTTACTGTATCCTTGTATCCGATCATCAGACCCAGAGGCGGAGATTTTCTATATACAAAAGAAGAGTTTGAGGTAATGTTGCAGGATATCAAACTCTGTAAACAATTAGGATGTGACGGGCTAGTTATAGGCTTATTGAATATGGATGGAAGCATTGATATTGCCAGAACTGCCCGATTGATTGAAATAGCTTATCCGCTTGGAGTAACATTTCACAGGGCATTTGACCGCTGTAAAGATCCCTTTACAGCACTGGAACAATTGATAGAAATAGGTTGTGAAAGAATTCTTACTTCAGGCCAGCAACCATCTGTTGTGGATGGAGTTGACCTGGTGGCAGAATTAAATAGAATTGCAGACGAGAGAATTATTATTATGCCCGGTAGTGGTGTACGAAAAGAGAACATAAAGATGCTGGCGGAGAAAACAGGATGTACTGAG
The DNA here is from genome assembly GCA_964453625.1 of uncultured Chitinophaga sp. Taxonomy (GTDB): domain Bacteria; phylum Bacteroidota; class Bacteroidia; order Chitinophagales; family Chitinophagaceae; genus JJ008. The sequence continues at coordinate 13,278 of CAYVSH010000062.1, read as the reverse complement.
TTTCATTCATCATTAAGAGGAAGGGAAAAAACTAAGATGGATTTTATACATCCCGCATTTAAAGATTCAGAAGAAAGTTATTCAAATAATTTTATAAATAGTGAAGAGGTGAAAGCTTTGAGAAACGCTTTGCACTAAGGCTAAAATAAAGTTTGTACTCCGTAAGCAATCTTCATTTCATGTTCCAGTAGCCATTTTTTTCTCCATAAGCCACCAGCGTATCCAGTTAACTCCCTGTTGGAACCAATTACACGGTGACATGGGACGATAATAGCAATATTGTTTTTCCCATTCGCATTAGCAACAGCCCTTGTTGCTTTTGTATCACCCGTCATTTTCGCCAGGTCGAGATAGCTGATCGTTTTCCCAAATGGAATTGTGAGTAAATGATTCCAGACTTCCTGTTGGAAAGGAGTTCCGGGCTGATTTAGGGGAAGTTCAAAATGTCTTCTTTCTCCGTTGAAATATTGTATTAGCTGTTCAATACAATTGATCAGCATGGGCGAAATGTTTTTACCGCCTTCCGCCTTTTGAGATGTATCATGGAAAGATACTTCACTAATATATTGATCAGCGCCGGATATTTTTAAAATACCAACTGGTGAATGATAATATGTAGTGATGACTGACATTTTACCCGATCTTCATACCGTTGCCGGTATTTTTTTCCGGTTGTAATAAAATTACAGCATTGTTCTCATCATATACACCCAACACAAGGCATTCACTGATGAAATCTGCAATTTGCTTGGGAGGAAAGTTAACGACGGCAATGATCTGCCTGTTCACTAATTCCTCTTTTGTATAATGGGTTGTTATTTGGGCAGAAGATCTCTTTATACCTATTTCATCGCCAAAATCAATAGTTAATTTATAAGCAGGCTTTCTTGCTTTTGCAAAATCATCCACAGCGATGATTGTTCCAATCCGCATATCAATCTTTTCAAAGTCGCTCCAATTGATGGTCATCTTATAATTTTTCTGTAAACTTGATGAAAATTACTGAATATGACGCTTGTAAAAAAGAATACATCTATTTCCCGCAGAAATTTTGTTCGTAATGCAGCTATGGTTAGTGCAGGATTCTTTATAGTTCCCCGCCATGTTTTGGGCCGTGGTTTTATTGCACCAAGTGATAAATTAAATATTGCAGGTATAGGTGTAGGAGGAAAAGGCCAGAGTGATCTGTTCGAATTTGCAAAAAGTCCGAAGGTGAATATCGTTGCACTTTGCGATGTGGATGACAGGCAAGCTAAGAAAGCAAGAGAAACATATACCAAAGCACCTTATTATAAAGACTTCAGGGAAATGCTGGCGAAAGAAAAGAATAATATAGATGCGGTAAGTATTTCAACTCCTGATCATACGCATGCCATTGCAACTTTATCAGCTATGCAATTGGGTAAACATGTATATACCCAAAAACCGTTGACGCATAATATTTATGAGGCAAGGATATTAGCACAGGCAGAACAGAAATATAAAGTGGTAACGCAAATGGGCAACCAGGGCGGTTCAGGCGATGGTGTTCGTAAAGCAAAAGAAATGATTGATGCAGGTATGATTGGAAAGGTTACTGAAGCAAAAGCATGGACTAACAGACCCGTATGGCCACAGGGGATTCCAACACCAACAGGCAAACATGATATACCAACCGAACTGGATTGGGATCTGTGGCAAGGCCCGGCAAAAGCAATTGATTATAACCCGGCTTACCTGCCTTTTAACTGGAGAGGTTGGTGGGCATATGGAACAGGTGCTTTAGGTGATATGGCTTGTCATATTATGGATCCGATCTTCAGAATACTGCCAATCGATTATCCCGATGCTGCTGAGTGTAGTGTTGCAACAATCTGGAAAGAAATGTGGAATGACACACAAAACCTGGATGCTTGTCCGCCTGCTTCTATTATACATCTTAATTATCCTGTGAAAAATGAAAAGCGAAACATAAAAGTCTCCTGGCATGATGGAGGTTTATTACCCGAACGTCCGGATGAATTAATGCCGGGTGAAGAATTTGGCAACTGGGACGGCGGTGTTTTGTTTATTGGAACAAAAGGTAAATTATTATTAGATTGTTATGGTGCCAATCCAAGATTACTCCCAACCAAATTGATGACCGAAAAGAAAATGCCTGGTGAAAAAATTAAAAGAGTTCCGGAAGGCCATTACCTGCAGTGGGTTAATGCATGTATTGCCGGTTATGGAAATGCAGAAACCAGTTCGCCTTTCTCGTATGCCGGGCCATTTACAGAAAGCATTTTGATGGGTAACCTGGCTATCAGAAGCTGGATGCTGAAGAATCCAAAATTGAAAGGTTGGGGCGATAAATATTTAGGCAGAAAGAAATTACTTTGGGACGCAAAGAATATGAAGATCACCAACTTTGATGAGGCAAACCAATTTGTAAGAAGAGAATACAGGGATGGATGGAAATTTGAACTATGAGTCGAGCAGTTTAACTAATTCATGCAGCTCATTTCGTTTGTACGATTCTTTTTCGTTGTCAAAGCATTTACTAAATTCTTCCAGCAGGTATTGAATTACTTGTTTGTTAGTTTGTGGTTTGAAATAAGAACCAACAGGCGGTACGGAAATTCTCTTAAAATAATTTTCAACATCCTGTTGAGTGAAAACCTGTCCCGAAGTTGCATCAACATAAAATTCAATTTTTTGTATCGGGTTCGGGAGATTCTCATCTGAATAACCCGGTTTGAAATAAGCAATGATGAATTGTTTGGGAATATTGATGGCCCGCACCGGAATATCAAGTAATTCGCAAAGAATTAAATATAAAATACCGTTGCTTATCTGGTTACCTCTTTTTGCTTCAAGTGTTTTATTCAAAAGAAATTCACCGGGTTCTTTGTAATTTGTCTCACCACCTTTCAATCCATAATAGCTGTATAGAATACTGGTAACAATATTTACCTGTTCCAGTGGAGTGAGATAGTTGTTCAGTTCCAGCCAGATATTACGTCTTACTTTTTCTATTTCTTGTAAAACGGGTGTGGTAGACATGTCAGGGTACTGAAACTTACAGGCCAGCATAGCACCCAGCATCAGGTCATGATGACCGGATAAACTCCATTGACGATAATCTTCTGTAAGATCAGTGTAATGCAGACGATGAATCAGTAACTCGATCCTGTTTTGTATCTCTTCGTTGGGAGTGGTTTCCCAAAGATGTTCCAGGTTGGGAATTATATTTTTACCATAGTCAACGATCTTGTTCGATACCAATCCAAATACTTCTTCATCAGGATCGTCAATCAATGTAAACAGGGCCGATATTTCGTTGTTTGTTTCCAAGGTGATGATTCCTGCACAATATCTTTATTGCAGCTGAAATAGAATAGTTAAACTTTTCCACAGACGTTAAGAACAGTTAGAAAGTCTGTAGTCAATAGTCCATAGTCAGTAGTTTCCGAACATATAAAAGATATTTATAGGAGAGGAGGACTCAAGACTCCTGACTATGGACTTACGACTTTCTCGCCACCACCATCCAGTCCCAAGGCTTCGGTTCTTTCAGCCACTTCGGTGCTTTGATAAACTCTGTATTCCAGTTGTATTCTATCTTTTGAAATTCTTCTGTTTCAAATCCTTCTTTAGATAAAAGTAATTGCAATTCTTCTTTCAGGTAATGTTTATGCGGTACTTCATCAATGTCAGTATTGCCCTGTAAAATATTATTCCATTTCATTAATGCTTCTTTACCACCTTTAGTTTTTGGAAAAAGCTTTGTGTCAATTTTAAATTGCTGCTGAATAATGTTTGTGAGCAGCCATGATTCCAACGAAGGAATCGTAATGACAATTCTTCCTCCTTTTTTTACACAGGCAGATAAGGACTGAAAGAACTTTGTTCTGTCCATTAAATTTGGTGTAAGGATGGCATTGATGCAAATACCAAAATCACACTTAGGAACTTTGATGTTCTTGCCACTCATATCTGCCCTGATATATTCTACGTTTTTATATTGCGGGTAAAGTTGTTGGGCTATTTCCAGGTTCTTTGCAGATATATCAACAGCAACCACTTTTTTAAAAGCAGGCGAGAGAACAGGCAGCCATTTTCCGATAGCACAGCCAATATCAATAACTGTTTTCTTTTTAGATGAATACTTTTTAATTACAGATCGTATAAGAGCCTTCTTGTCATTGTGCAACACATCAAATATCTCATCACTGTAAGAAGGTGCTATTTTTTCCCAGTATGATCTTTTCATTATTGAAAATTAGAAGAAAGATATTATCCAGAAAAATAAAAGCCAGATTTATCTGGCTTTTATTTATTTTATTTCTTCTTCTTTGGAGCAGCTTTTTTCTTCGCCGCCTTCTTTTTCGCCGGTGTTTTCTTAACTTTTTTTGTAAATGCTCCCGGTATTTCTGCTTCGATAAATTTCTTCACATCTTCCAACGTAAAGGCTGCTGCTTCTTCAGCAGTATATCGGGTATCATCTTTTTTCTTTGGTAATCGAATTTTCTTTTTACCAAACTTGATGATGGGAGCCCAACGGTCATTCTCCACCGAAATGTTTTCTTCTTCCCAGCGGTGTATATAGCGGTTTGCTTCTTTCTTCACTTTGGCATCGATCAATTCATCCATTTCCGCCTGGGTAAGATTATCAAAATCATACCGCTTTGGTACATTGATGAACATGCCATCCCATTTGATATAGGGACCAAATCTTCCTTTACCTTTTGTAATTGGTTTTTTTTCATAAGTACCAACCGGTGCATCAGCGATTTGCTTTTGTTTTATATGTTGAACAGCCGTAACAAAATCAACAGTTGAAAGGTCGATTCCTCTTGGTAATGAAATAAACTCATCGCCCCATTTTACGTAAGGACCAAAACGGCCTACATTTACCGACACTTCTTTGTCTTCATACAATCCCATGCTGCCTTGTGCACCAAACAGGTTCATCGCTTCTTCAAAAGTGATGGTCTCGATACTTTGCCCTGTCGGTATCTTGGCAAATCTTGGTTTCTCTTCATCATCAGCCACTCCAATTTGTATCATGGCACCATATCTTCCCATTCTGGCTACCACTGGTTTGCCACTTTCCGGATCAACTCCCAATTCTCTTTCACCTTTTATGCGTTCTGCATTTTCAATTGTATTTTCAACATCTTTTTTAAACGGGATGTAAAAATCATCGATCATTTTGTTCCATTTCATCTTTCCTTCTGCCACTTCGTCAAATTCTTCTTCTATTCTTGCAGTGAAACTATAATCCATAATGTCATCAAAATACTGTTTCAGGAAATCGGTAACAACCAATCCTAGATCAGATGGAAATAGTTTTGATTTTTCCGCACCGGTATTTTCCTGTTCCATTATCTTGCTCACATTATCCTTTTGCAATTTGTAAACCGTATAATCTCTTCTTGTACCTTCCTTATCTCTTTTTTCTACATATCCTCTTTTTAATATGGTAGAGATAGTTGGCGCATAGGTAGAAGGACGTCCGATCCCTAACTCTTCTAATTTTTTTACCAATGAAGCTTCTGTATATCTTGCCGGCGGACGGCTGAACCGTTCCGTTGCTTTCATTTCTTTTAATGGTAATTGCTGACCAACGGTTAATGGTGGCAACATACCTTCGTTCGCATCTTCTTCCAGTTCGTCCTCATCTTTATCTTCTCTATAGACCTTTAAAAAGCCATCAAACTTCAACACTTCACCCGATGCAGTCAATTCTTCTTTATTGGTAGAGATAGAAATCTTCGCAGTTGTTTTTTCCAGTTCTGCATCCGCCATCTGGCAGGCCATGGTTCTTTTCCAAATCAATTCATACAACCGTTGCCATTCTTGTTCATTTATAGTTGTATTGCTCATATAGGTCGGCCGTATAGCTTCATGGGCTTCCTGTGCACTTTCATTCTTGTTCTTGTATTTGCGGAACTGGTGATATTTTTCACCGTACATACTTTTTACAGTGTTGGTAATATCACCCAATGCAGTGTTACTCAGGTTCACACTATCTGTACGCATATATGTTATGTAACCGTTCTCATACAAACGTTGAGCTATCTGCATGGTTCGGGCAACACCATATCCTAATTTTCTTGATGCTTCCTGTTGTAATGTAGAAGTGGTAAATGGCGGGGCAGGAGTTCTCTTACCCGGCTTCACCTGTATATCACTTACTTTATAATCAGCCCCGATACAGCTTTTCAAAAATGCTTCCGCATCTTCCGCAGCATTTTGTTTTTTGCCTTCGGCAGAAAAGGTTACACTCTTATCAGAAACATCTTTCGCCGTAAACAATCCTTCTATCTTAAATGTACTAACCGGTGTAAATGCATTGATCTCTCTTTCCCTTTCCGCAATAATTCGTACTGCCACACTTTGCACACGGCCTGCACTCAGGTTATTCCGCATACTCATTTTGCGCCAAAGGATTGGGCTTAGCTCAAAACCAACAATACGATCCAATATTCTTCTTGCCTGCTGTGCCATCACCAGGTTCATATCCAGTGTCCGCGGATTTTCTACCGCTTCTTTTATGGCAGGTTTTGTGATTTCATGAAAGACAATTCGTTTTGTTTTTTTAGGATCAAGTCCCAGCACTTCACACAAATGCCAACTGATAGCTTCGCCTTCACGGTCCTCATCCGTTGCCAGCCAAACTTCTTCACTTTTTCCTGCTAGCTTTTTCAGTTCAGCCACCACTTTTTCTTTTTCTTCCGGAACTATATATGTAGGTTCAAAATTCTTCTCCAGGTCAATACCCATACCGGCTTTTTGCAGGTCACGGATATGGCCAAAACAACTCTTTACCTGGAAATCATTTCCCAGGATCTTTTCGATTGTTTTCGCTTTCGCCGGGCTCTCAACTATCAGTAAATTCTTTGCCATAGAGGATACAATATTATTATAATACAACAGCTTTTCAGCCGCCGCAAGTTAGGACAAGAATAATAAAAAAAATTTTAATCCCAACTTTTGTTCCCTGATCAGCTGATGTTGCGTCGCACTCTTCAGGGTTCTGTTCGCTGTTCATCTACAGGGAAATACAGGAGAACTTGATTCAAAATTTTGGTAGAAAAATATTCAGAAATGTTTCAAAGCCTTGTTTTAAAGAAAGCTGCAATCTTTTCAGCCCATCTTTTATATTCTTTTCCGGAAGGATGCAAACCATCAGCCGCCAATAAGGAATTATCATTTGCTGCTTCCCTTGTCCAAGGCGTTATATCTATATAATGTACACTGTAATTATTGCATATTTCTTTTGCGGCCAAATTATAAGCATCAATTTCATCAGCGATCTGTTTTCTGTTCCTTCCCTCAGCAAAAGGAGTAACTCCCCAATCAGGAATGGAAACCACTACAACATGATCAGCATTATTACCAGCAAAAAGTATTGCTTTATTCAAAAGTTTTTCAAACTCCGGATTATAACTTTCAACTGTTCTGACACGGAATTGATTATTTACACCTATCAATAAGGATACAAAGTCATAACTATTTTGCATTGGTTCAGCTTTGTTTGCTGCTTTAATGCCGTCTTCCAGTTCTTCTGTTGTCCAGCCGGTTTTGGCAATTATTCTAGGTTCTGTAAAATCAGAATATTCTTTTTTCATCAGGCTATAAACCTGGTTTGGAAAATTATCTCTTGCCATTACCTGTTCACCGATGGTGTAAGAATCACCAATAGCCAGGTAAGTAATGTTTTTCGTTTGATTGTTATTGTTCATTACAGGGATCGTCTTATTGGAACAAGATAAAATATAAATAGATAAAAATACTATTGATAAAAACTGGTTCACAAAAAATCTGTTACGGTTTTAATTACACTACTGTCACGATAGATCCGGCTATGGCCTAATCCCTTTGTAATTACGAAATCAACATTCGGATAGTTTTTATCTTTTACTTTCAATGCGTCGCTTAGTGGAGTTATCATATCATTTTCATCCTGCACCCAAAGAACTTTTGCCTTTATATTTTGTAAAGCTCTGCTAATAGAATACCAGTCAGTACTAACGCCACCTTTCTTTTCTATTATCTTTTCAAATTCTTTTCTAACAGCAATGTCAAGACCAAGCATTTTACAAAAGTTTGTAACTGCTGTATCGGTTTCTGCTGCAGGTGCAATTAAGGCAACCCGGTAATCTTCAGTATGTTTAATTTCTTCCAGAGCAAGACAAACGGCCAGTCCGCCAAATGAGTGGGTTATGAAGGATTCTACCGGGCCGAATTTCTTATGAATTTCTTTAATCATGTTCCTGTATAATGGCGCAGTGATCTTTTTACCACCGCTTACACCATGTCCGGGTGCATCAAAAGCCAGCACTTCATATCCTTTTTTGATAAATGCTTTTACATACCGTTCGAAATTGGTGACGGAAGATTCATAGCCGTGTAAAATCAAAACTTTTCTGGTACCGGAAGAGTTAAATCTCCATCCACGAACAATATTTCCTTCTACGTTGAAATGTAAGTTCTCAGCCTTTTCGTATAGCTGTGGCACTTTATTATTATTCCGGGACTGTGGCGTACAAAAAAGTTCAAATGCTTTTTCGGCGGCTTTTCTTTTGGATACAGCAGCAAGTACTTTGAACTTTGTTTTATAATAGATTAATCCAATTTTTTTCACCATCTTTTTTACGGCCATATCTGTTTCCTTTCTTTAGCGTAGATTGCAAATCTATTCAATCATTTGCGAAATGGATATTGTCATCATTGGTTCAGGTAATGTGGCTGCAGTACTTGGTAGAAAATTCAAATTAGCAGGACATCAGATTTTGCAGATTTATAGCCGCAATGCATCTGCTGCTTCTGAGTTAGCATATGAATGGGATACGGAATCTACTAACTATAAAAGCCTCATCAATCCCAATGCGGAGTTATATCTTATTGCAGTTAATGATGATTCCATTACTGATGTTATAAAGGATTTGCATCTGCCCGGTAAAATTGTTGTACATACCGCAGCTTCAGTTCCTATGGAAATTTTAAAACCGGTAAGTAGTCACTTTGGTGTATTTTATCCTCTTCAAAGTCTGAGAAAAGAAATGGAGTCCCTTCCGGATGCCCCGATTTTTATTGATGCAAGTGATGAAATAACAAAAGGAATTTTAGATAAACTGGCACATTCCATTGCTGATGAAAAAGTGATGCAGGCAGGCGGTGATATACGATTAAAATTGCATGTAGCTGCAGTAGTAGTTAGCAACTTTGTCAATCACCTGTATGTACTGGCTGAAGATTATTGCAAAAAGGAAGGTCTTGATTTCAAACAATTACTACCACTAATAGAAGAAACAGCAACCAGGTTGAAAGTTAATTCACCAAAAGACCTTCAAACAGGCCCGGCTATCCGACACGATATCGAATCTATCCACAAACACCTGGAATTATTAAAGGATCATCCACAATTGAAAAACCTTTATATACTGCTAACAGAAAGCATTCAGCAAAAGATTTAAATTGAACCGAAGAGATTGAGAGACGCAGTTAATAATTATTAGGTTATAAAAACGCTGCGTCTTGGCGTCTCTGCGGTTAAAGTCCCACTTTTCCCAAACAAGTAAACTTATTCCTTGTTTAACCGTTATTTTTGCGCCAGAAACGAAAAATCAGCAGATGTACACAGTTAAATTTAATTTTGAACAGAAAGGATTAGAGCCGGTAATACTGGAAAATGTAGAAGCAGGGCAGACTTTATTGGAAATTGCATTAAAGAATGATATAGAACTTCATCATAATTGTGGTGGTGTTTGTGCATGCACTACCTGCCACTTGTATGTTGAAAAAGGGATGGATTTTATTGACGAGATTACAGACAAAGAAGAGGATTTTATTGATAGAGCAGTAAATCCAAGATTGAATTCCAGGTTAGGATGTCAATCATTGTTAAATGATGGAGAAGGGGAGATTGAAGTGATGCTGCCCGATCAAACACAATTTTTAGGAGAATAAATTTTTATAAGAGGTCAGAAATAAGAAGTCTGAGATCTGGCCTACTAATTCATACTTCAGACTTCCATTTACTATGGCACATTTTGAACCGCCGATCAACTGGCCCGATCATGAAGACATTGCACAGAAATTGTATGAACGCTTTGGCGATGAATTTAATGAATCAAAGATCTATCGCATTCGTTTTACCGATTTGCTGGAATGGATTTTGGAAATTCCCGGATTTGAAGGTACAAGGGAACAAAGTTCAGAAGGCCACCTGGAAATGATCCAAAGTGCATGGGTATATGAATGGAGAGATAACCAAAAATAATTTGCAGATATGCAAATCAGCAAATTTCCAAATCTGCTTATATGAATGTTCTCAAACTCTTCAAACCAATCACTACATTTATTTTTGATGTAGATGGTGTGCTTACTGATGGCACAGTGCTTGTTTTAGAAAATGGATTGCAGGCAAGAAGAATGAGCATTAAAGATGGGTTTGCATTGCAGATGGCTGTCAAAAAAGGGTACAGGGTATTGATTGTATCAGGCGGCAATTCTCCCCAGGTAACAGACAGGCTCGAGAAATTAGGGGTCACGGATGTACAAATGTCAGTGGCAGATAAAAAAGAGTTTGTAGAAAAATACATCGCTGCTAATAAACTTAAAAAGCAAGAAGTGCTTTTTATGGGTGATGATCTTCCGGATCTGCCGGTGATGTCAGTGGTTGGGTTGCCTTGTTGTCCAGCAGATGCGGTGGCTGAAATAAAACAAGCAGTACAATATATTTCGCCGATCAATGGAGGCTTCGCCTGTGTGCGGGATGTGATTGAAAAGGTCTTAAAGTTGAATGACAAATGGGAATACAGTCTTGATGTGACATCCAGGTAAAGGCCCTTCATTTATTTCTATTTATCTTTCACCAAATTTTATCAATGAGATTGATTGCAGCTTTCTTAAAGTTGGTGCGACTGCCCAATCTCTTCTTCATGGCACTTACACAGGTGTTGTTCCAGTTCTGCATTTATCATACATTATATAAAGACATTGTTCCCACCGATGATCTTTATCGGTTCATACTGCTAGTTTTTGCTTCTCTGTTTATTGCTGCTGCAGGATATATCATCAACGATTATTTTGATATAAATATTGATGAAGTGAATAAACCGCACAAGATGGTAGTGGACAAGGTTATCCATCGCCGCTGGGCAATAGCCTGGCATTTCATGCTGAGTGCTTCGGGTGTACTGCTGACGATTCTTGCTTTGCCGTTCTGGCAAAAGTGGTATTTGATACTGGCCAATATTTTTTGCGTTGCGTTGCTTTGGTTGTATTCTACCAATTTCAAAAAGAGTTTACTGACGGGTAATATTGTAATCTCTTTGTTAACGGCATGGACCATTCTTATTATCTTTTTTTCAAAGTACCAGCTTGGCGATGTTTTTACCGCAGAAGATAACCTTGTAAAAGTGAAATTTTTCCGACTGGCCTTTTTATATGCCGGTTTCGCCTTTATTATTTCATTGATCAGGGAAGCAATAAAAGATATGCAGGATATGCCCGGTGATTCAAAATATGGATGTCGAACCATGCCGATTGTATGGGGAGTAAATGCAACCAAAGTTTATGTTGCAGTTTGGCTGATTGTACTGATAGCTGTAGTTGGGATTTTGCAGGTATATGTATTACAATTCAAATGGTGGCTGCTGATCGCTTATTCGATCCCCGCAATTATATTTCCGTTGGTTATACTTTTATTGAAACTGAGAAACAGTGCAACTTCTGAAGATTTTAAAAAACTCAGTTCACTTACCAAATTGGTCATGTTTACCGGAATCCTTTCCATGGTATTTTTTTATTTTTACCTATGAACAAAATAATTCTTGCCTCACAATCCCCAAGAAGAAAACAATTGCTGGAATGGGCTGAAGTGCCGTTTGAAATTGATATCAGTGATACTGATGAACGGTTTCCTCCTGATATTCCGATGGAGGATGTGGCGATTTATATTGCCCGGAACAAAGCACTTGCCGTACAACAGAAAAGAAATTCAGACGAAATTATCTTAGCGGCTGATACGATTGTAGTGTTGGGTGATAATATTATCGGTAAGCCAGTACACAGGGAAGATGCAGTAAGTATCCTGCTGGCACTTTCCGGTGAAAAACATAAAGTGATAACGGGTGTTGTAATAAGAAAAGGAGATGAAGAAATTGCCTTTGCTGATACTACTGAAGTAGAATTTCACAATGTAACAGTAAATGAAATTGAATTCTACGTTGATAAATACAAGCCATACGATAAGGCCGGGGCTTATGCTATACAAGAGTGGATCGGTGTAGTGGGTATAAAATCCATTAATGGTGATTTTTATAATGTGATGGGATTACCGGTCAGCAGGGTGGTGAGAGAATTGAAGAAGTTTAATGTTTAAGGTTTAAAGTTCTTTAGCAAATAATTCCTTTGCTATTTGGGTTTTCGTTTTAGAACGATAACTTTAAACGTTGAACTTTAAACCTTAAACATGATCTCCGAACGGCTGCTGCAATTCATCTGGCAATTTCAATACTTCAATAAATCTGAACTGGAAACTACAGCAGGTGAAAAAGTGGAGGTGCTGTTTGCAGGGCAACTCAATTCAAACCAGGGACCTGATTTTACAGATGCAAAAATAATTATTGACAATACGACCTGGGCCGGAACAGTAGAGTTACATATCAAAACTTCCGGCTGGAATAAACATAATCATCAAACAGATAAGAATTACAGGAATGTCATTCTGCATGTAGTATGGGAGAATGATCAGCCAGATAATATGATTCCTGTACTGGAATTAAAGGGAAGGGTATCCAAAATATTACTGCAACGCTATGAAGAGCTGATGGAGTCAAATTCATTTATTCCTTGTGAGAATAGTATTGTTACTGTAAAAGAAATTACCTGGAAAAGCTGGAAGGACCGATTGCTAGTGGAAAGACTGGTCAGGAAATCTCAAACCGTAGAGAGTTATCTCAATCAAAATAATTTTCATTGGGAAGAAACATTCTGGTGGCTGCTGGCCCGGAATTTTGGAATAAAAGTAAATGCTGATGCATTTGAAGCGATTGCCAGATCAGTTTCTGTAAATATTCTCGCTAAACATAAATCGCAGATACACCAGTTGGAAGCAATATTGCTGGGACAAGCAGGATTGCTGGAAGGTGAGTTTGAGAATGATTATCCGATAATGCTACAGAAAGAATATAAATTCTATAAAAATAAGTACAGCCTCAAACCAATTAACCTTCCTGTATTTTTTCTTCGGATGCGACCGGGAAATTTTCCGACCGTTCGGTTGGCGCAACTGGCGATGCT
>CAYVSH010000061.1:0-17643 GCA_964453625.1 uncultured Chitinophaga sp. | reverse complement strand
CCGAATTTATAGTTGATGGAAAGCCGGAATGTCCGCACCCGCCACCGGCGAAATGAATCCTGGTAAAAACGTTCTGTATCAAAGATTGTTCCCCATCTCCGGCTGTTGAACACATCATTGATCGCAAAAGTGATGGACATTTTTTTATCTTTCAGCAGATCTTTTCCTACCGCAAAATCCACATCAAACTCGGCAAGTTGTTTACCCTGAGGTATCACTTGCGGTGATTCGTAATCAACGATAAGCTGAAAGCCAACATTGTTCAGCAATTTGCTTTTCACTTTTTCTATCTTATAGCTGGTAAGCAGTTTTGCTTCCCAGTTAAATCCCCGGTTGCTCAGCACAAGATCTTTCACCGTAGCATTTACAGTACGATATTGAAAGTTTATCGTAGGTGTTATCTCAAAACTCTCACCGATCTTATGTTGCAAAGTCAGTTCTGTACCATACCGGTGTGTGGTGCCCCCATTGATGTAAGTATTCAATATAGCATTGGGCACAATGGCTGCATTGTTCAGCTGCTGGTATTGTTCAGCAGAAATAGTATCACTGTACTGTGTTATATCCCTTGGGTTGTTACTGTAATAAAGAACAGCAAGAAAATTTCCATTTTTGTAATCCGTGCTATAATTCAGTTCAAATGAATTACTGAATTCAGGTTGCAGTTGGGGATTACCCTGCCTGATATTAGCCGGATCATTAATATCTACAAACGGGTTCAACTGCCAGAACCGTGGCCGTCGTATCCTTCTTGAATAATTAAACTGTAGTTCATCATCATCACTTATTTCTTTAGTAATAAAAAAACTTGGGAAAAGTGCATCCCAGATATTACGAAGGCTGTTAGGATATTTATATCCAAATGCCAATGCACTGTCAACTAACTCGCCGTTGAATTTGGATTGCTCTGCCCTTACGCCTAATTGATAAGAGAAGTTTTCCTTTTTGTATGAGTAAGTGAAATAAGCAGCGTTGATCGTTTCGGTGTACGTATAATTATTGCTAAGCGGCAATTTCACTTCCTGCCCGTTGTCCATAGCATAAGCACCAAAACTGCTGTTGAATTTATTATGATAACTTCTGAGACCTGCCTCTATTTTTATTTTGTCTGAAACAGGATTCACAAAATCAGTTTGAAAGGTCCATTGTGTTTCATCGCTGTTACCGGCATTCCGCACTACTGCGGGTGCCTGGTATTCTGTGCCATCGGGTTTGAAATAACTGTTTACAATATCAGCATTACTTATCCTTGAGCCACTATTATAGTTAATATCAAATGTCAGTTCCATTCCTTCTTTTGGAAAATTGTATTTGTAATTCAAAGCTGTACCCGACTGTTTGTAATCGGATGTTTCATCTAGTGTACGGACGCCATTGTATTGGAGTAGCTGGTTTTTATCAAGGTATTGTTGATCCTGCACTTCATCACTTCCGTTCATTCCATTGTTGAAGCTTTGAGAAAAGGTAATTGTATTCCTGTTATTGATAAAGAAGTCAGCACCAAAACGATAAGCATTCCTATTTCGCTGTAATTTATTTATTGTGGACTGGTTAAAATAATCTGTGATACTTCCATCCAATTTATTTTGCCGAAAAGCCTTTGTCCTCGCCTTACCACCCGACATGTTGTTTCCGGCAGTCGCAAAAAAATTCACTTTGCCTTGCCGAACATTGAGGTTTATATTGGCACTGAAAATTTCAGGAAGGCCACCACTTACCGATACAATCCCATTCAGTCCGATACGCTTATTCTTTTTTAAAACAACGTTGATGATACCGCCTGAACTGGATGCATCAAACTTGGCCGAAGGATTGGTGATGAGTTCAACCCGGTCAATATGATCGGCCGGTATCTGATCAAGGGTAAGTATCGTTGGCCTTCCATCTACAAATATCTGTGGTGAACGGCTTCTTAATTCCACATTGCCATCAATATCTACAGAAACAGAAGGAATATTTTTCATGATGTCAACAGCAGTGCCACCGGTAGCTAGCAGGCTTTTATCTACATGGAATATTTTTCTGTCAATGCCCATTTCTAAAGAAGGACGGCTTGAATTGATAGTAACGGCCTCTAGTGTTTTAAAATTTGATACCAACACTATATTGCCCAGATCTTTTTCGAAAAACCTTTTATCTCCATCCTGCAGACCTTTTACTTCGATTAGCTTTTGTATAGTATCATAACCCAGGGCAGTAATCACAAGGCGGTAATCATGGTCTGATGAAAGATCAGAAAATTTGAATTCGCCGTTGGATTTGCTAAGCATTCCTGTAAAAAGACTATCGGGTTTATTGCTTTTATCAATGTATAATAAGACAGATGCTGCTTCTATTGGCTTTCCGTTATTTTCATTGATCAGTTTCCCGTAAACGGTATTGGATTTATTTGTCTTAACAGGCTTATTTATTTCTTGTTCATTTTGTCCAGCCTCCTCCTGTCCAATCACAGGTATGAAGGGAATTAAACTAAAAAGGAAAAATGCGAATTTTTTCATGCTGTTGAATTAGAAGAAAAGCAATACAGCAGTTCACCTGTTAAAAATCAGTCCGCTACATCTGTTCCGTTGCAAACCAGAATGGCAAAGGTAATTATAATAAGACCGACAGGCAAACCATTGCAAATGGAATAGGTTTATTTATAATATGACTAGAGAATATATACACAAAATCAAAACACTTCATTATCAGTTTTGTTTATTTACTCGTTAACACTATCTATTCATGATGATTTTATCGGTGTCAGTCGATTAAACAAATCTTTTATTGCTAAAAGGCTAAACGGTAAATTCGCAGTGTGATACGTCGTAGTATAGAAATAATTACCAGTAGTTTTAAAATGGCTCTGCAGGAGTTGCTGAAAAATAAACTCCGCACTTTCCTTTCATTGTTTGGTATCACCATCGGTATCTTCTGCATCATCAGTGTACTTGCTACTGTAGGAAGCCTTGAAAGAAATATCCAGAACGAAATAAGATCACTGGGTAACAATACGATCTACCTTGATAAATGGGACTACTCTGCCGGCGGGGGCCCCGATTATCCATGGTGGAAATATGTGAACCGTCCGGTACCTAAATATGAAGAAGTAAAATTTATTAAGAATCGAACTCCCGGAGCCAGATATGTTGCTTACCGTATCAGGGTAATTGATGATGTGAATTTCCGGAACAGTATTTTATCCAATGTAAACATATATGCCATAAATGAAGACTTTGAAGATATTCAGGCTATTGAAATATTACATGGCCGTTATCTGTCTGCTGCTGATTTTGACAGGGGAACACCCGTAGTAGTTATGGGACATGATGTGGCAGAAAAATTATTTGGCGTACCAGAAGCTGCTGTTGATAAAACGGTGGATATACGGGGGAAGAAACTACTGGTAACAGGAGTGATAAGGAAACAAGGAAAACAAATGATAGGTGGCTGGGATTTTGACCAAAGCGTTTTAATAGCATACAGGTTTGGTCGTACCATCATGAATGAAATGAAAGCCGATCCCGTCATCATGATACAGGGGCAAGATAATATTACCAGCAAAGCATTAAAAGATGAACTTACCGGAGTAGTACGGGGCATACATAAACTAACACCAACCAAAGAAAATGATTTTACATTGAATGATGTAAATGATTTCAGTGATTCCATCAGCTCAGCATTTGTAAGCCTGAATATGGGCGGATGGGCCATCGCAGCTTTATCATTAATTGTAGGCATGTTTGGTGTAGCCAATATCATGTTTGTATCTGTACGAGAAAGAACCAGCCAGATCGGATTGAAGAAAGCAATCGGAGCAAAAAAAAGGGTGATCCTTGCAGAGTTTCTTTTGGAAAGTGCATTTCTTTGTATTATTGGCGGCCTGATTGGTTTATTACTTGTGTTTGGATTGACTCAGGTATTGACAAATGCTTTAAACTTTCCGGTTTATATTTCTACAACCAATATGGCCCTTGCCATCTTTATCTGCATCTTTGTTGGAATTGTAGCAGGATATATTCCTGCAAGGCAAGCAGCAAGAATGGATCCTGTCGTAGCTATAAGGAGTTAATTTATTAATCATGATTTCAATTTTAGCAATAGAATCTTCCTGTGATGAAACATCTGCAGCAGTTTGTGTGGATGGGAAGATATTATCAAACTTTATTGCCAACCAAACCGTGCATGAGCAATATGGTGGTGTAGTTCCAGAACTAGCATCAAGGGCACATATGCAGAATATAGTTCCTGTTGTAGATACAGCATTGAAAAAAGCAAATATTGATTTATCTGCTATAGATGCCATTGCTTTTACCCAATCACCGGGATTAATTGGTTCTTTACTGGTTGGAGGAGAGTTTGCCAAATCATTATCATTGGCTTTAGACAAACCTTTGATAGCAGTACATCATATGCAGGCTCATGTACTTGCCAACCTGATAGCTGATCCGAAACCAGATTTCCCCTTTTTATGTTTAACCGTAAGCGGAGGCCATACACAAATTGTGTTATGCGAATCACCAACTGAAATGAAAGTTATCGGTGAAACGATTGATGATGCCGCCGGAGAAGCATTTGACAAGACAGCCAAGATATTAGGTCTCCCCTATCCCGGTGGTCCATTAATAGATAAATATGCAAAGGAAGGAGACCTGAAACGATTTGCATTTCCTGAGCCAAAGATCGAAGGGCTTGACTTTAGTTTCAGTGGTTTGAAAACCTCTATTCTTTATTTTTTGCAGAATGCCGGGAAAAGTAACCAGTATAAAGAAGAATTTAGTGCTACCGAACAAGAAAGGAGAGAATTTATTGATAATAATATTGCAGATATCTGTGCATCGGTTCAGTATCGAATTGTTAGCATTCTGTTGAACAAGCTAAAAAAAGCTGCAGAAGAAACAGGTATTAAAGACATCTGTATTGCCGGTGGCGTATCTGCTAACAGCGGTTTACGTAAAGCATTTGAGGAAACAGGTAAGAAAAATGGCTGGCGGACCTTCATCCCTGCCTTTGAATATTGTACAGATAATGCAGGAATGATTGCTATCACTGGTTATTATAAATTTCTTGCCGGGCAATTTGCAGATCTCTCTCTTAGTTCTTCAGCAAGATCAGCCTGGTAAATTATCAGCATGGCAAATTCCTATTTTCAATTCAAGCAGTTTACTGTACACCAGGATAAATGTGCCATGAAAGTGACAACGGATAGTTGTTTATTTGGTGCATATGTTGCTGATGCAATTGATGGTGCTCAATCTGCAGTTACTAATTGTCTTGACATAGGAACCGGCACAGGCCTATTATCGCTGATGCTGGCTCAAAAAAACCATTTTGATATTGATGCTATTGAAATAGATGACAATGCTGCAGTACAGGCAAATACTAATGTTGTCAATTCACCTTTTTCAGAAAAAATAAAGATCATTCATGACGATGCTAAGGAATTCCAATTTAATAAGCAGTATGATGTAATCATCAGCAACCCTCCCTTTTATGAGAAGGAATTAAAAGGCAATGACACACAGAAAAATAAAGCACATCATAATGAAGGTTTATTACTTAGTGAATCGATGAATATAATCCGACATAACCTGAAACCTGGTGGTGTTTTCTACCTGCTGCTGCCTTATAAAAGAAATGAAGAGATAAAGGAATTAATAACCAAACATGAGTTTTCAATTGAAAGAATATGTTTTCTTAGGCAAACTTTCGATCATGACTTTTTTAGGATCATACTTGCAGCAAAGCGTTCAATCGAATTAATTTCTGAAACTACTTTCGATGAGATGGCAATAAAAGACTTAAACGGGAATTATACAAATGAGTTTATCAGGCTGTTAAAGGATTATTATCTGCATCTTTAATATCTGTTCTATTTAACGCCGGCATAATCTTCAAGATATTCAAAAGGCTTTGTCAGTTTTCCATCTCTCGCCAAAGTTGCTCTTTCAATTATATCTGAACCATTTCTTACCAGGTCTTCCAATACATATTTGATAAGCTGCTCACCAAAATACCGGCTGGCATCTCTTGGCAGTTCGTTTGGAAGGTTCCCAACAGCCATTATATCAATTGAGTTAGTATGATAAGGTTCTTTTTTTTCCAGTGTTATTCTGTCAATACCATAAACAGGATCTTCAATTGTCTGATCGCCGATGTTGATGGGAACAGAGCCGTTAACATCATCTGTAATATCAGCAATAGTCTGGATGATAAAATTATCTGCTTTTACATCTTCTTTTTCAAACAAACGAGGCACATTTACATCCCAATACACACCATTCATTAAAATATCGGTTTGCGCAGCATACGGTAAAAACTTACACTGATACAATTCAGGATGTTCATGAAATTCCATCCGGCTATACTTGCGGGTTTCTTTATGCTGGTATAATTCAGATCCCTTTAATTGCGTATAAACCGGATAAGAAAATCTTCTTGCCAGGTAATCATCTGGCTCGACTTCATGAATGCCCATCAGGTTCATAATCTCGAGAATTCCATGTGCTACTCTTCCTGAACCGGTAACCGCAATCTTAACATTAGGTAGCCTTAGTCCAAAATAATTATGTATCAGTTCCCTGAAACTGCGTTGCTTATATACTCGTTCCAGGTTGTATAATCCTGTACGTTTACCATAAGCCATCATACCATTGTGTGCCCCTACCACACCTGCAAAGAATCCAAAACCAATGATGCGTTGCCCATCTTCATGTTCCAGGCATTCATAATCTATCAACCTGATATTTTTCTCCAAAATTGATTGCAATAATTTCTGGTTATGAGGCTGCTTCTTTTTAGTGTGTGAAAAAAATAAATAGGTCTTCCCGGGTATCAATTGCTCAACAGGTACTTCTTTTATACCAAGCAAAATATCACAATCCCTTATTTCATCATTTACCTCAACACCGGCCAATTGGTATTCCTTATCTGAAAAACAGCGGTTGGGGGATGATTGAACAACTATCCTGACATCGGGAGCATTTTTTTGTATCCATTTGCATTGAGCTGGGGTAAGTGAAACCCTGTTATCTGCCGGTATCTTACCTTCCCTGATGAGTCCAATCCTTGTCATAAAGCCGTAATCGTTTGATAAAGAGGCAAAGTTGCCGTTTTAAAACTTGCAAAACAAACTGATTAAAATCAACTCTTAAAGAATTATTAATGGTTTAACTTTGAAAATATTCCAATACTTAATGGTTACTTTTATTCGTTCTGAGGTTACTCAATAAAAACGACAAATAAGGATGATTAAATCTAAAAACAAAGGAGTTTTTGTATTCATACTCATATCGCTGGTCTTTACTTCCTGTCAAAAAAATACAGGAGAACCAAACGGGCCTTATGACCTTAATTATGGTGATTCGATCCTTTATCTGCGTCCTTCTACTGGTGATTATATTGTGTATCCAACTACGCAGCGTAGTGGCACTTATACAGGTTTCCCGGAAGGAATTGAAATTGACGATAATACAGGTGCAATCAATGTATCAAAAAGTGAAACAGGGCTTCGATACAGAATCACTCACAGGGCTCCAGACGGAACAGAAACAACAACCAAGATAGTATTATCAGGCATTACATTTACTGATCACTATTACAGAATATCAGCAGGAGATTCTGTTGCTTCACCTGTTTATAATGCCAGCCCTTCAAGAATACTTCCGCTTACAGGCTCTTCTTTTGATGAAGGCAATGTAGCCAATAACGGAGGATGTAGTGTAAAAACTACCAATGGACAGATAAACCTGGCTGAAACGATCAGGAATGGTGTATTTGGTACAATACCGCAGAATGATGCTCGCAGGGATTTCGAGATTGAATACCGGTTGAATGATGCCAGTGGAAAATCAAAAAACAAATTAAGGATTCGTTTATATTATTATGATACTATGGCAGATGTTCCCCAGGATCTCTTAGAGACGCTTCGTGACAGGGAAGAATTGGGAGTATTTTTAAGAAACGGCAGCACAGCTACAGGTACACTTACAGGAAGAATAGAACGGGTAGCAAAACCCAGGCCTCCCTGTGTTATCATTATTGCGAATTAATTCTCACCTATAATGAATAAATTTGAATAAACACAGTTGTGTTTATGATGAAAGGATTTGTTCTATTTACTCTTCTTCTTATAATACTTGCTTTTGGTCTTTCACAAAATCAACCCATGTCATGGAGTGATTTATTGAAAGCGTATAACCTTACCACTATTGATCTAAAAAAAGCTGAAGCCATTGAAATTAACGCTGGCGATGATGATGCACAACTTGAAAAAGCAGATGATTTGTATACAAAAGCACTGAACAGTTTTCAGCAAGTACTTCCCAAATCAGAAGAAGCAAATTACGACTCATTATCTCTTTTCCTGAAATTGAATATAGCGTATACCTCTTTTATACTTGGCAAAAATGAGCAAGCTAAATCAAATTACCTTGCAGCTATTAACCTAAAACAACATCTTCAGGGCCTGAGTGACACAATACTTTTCCTTCCTTACATATATACCGGCGCAATATATTATAGTCTTAACCAGTTTGATTCTGCTATGCATTTCTACAAGCAGGCTGAAAAGATTAATCAAGAGAGTCAGCAGTTGCTGGACGGAACAGAGCGTCTATATAACAGACTTGGCGCCATGTACTACGAAACCGGAAATTACCGCCAGGCAAGAAATTATTTTGAAAAGGCAATTATTACTCTTCAATCAAGCAAGAAAAAAGACAATGGGCTGCTGGCAAACTATGCGATCAATATAGCTGCAGTTGATGTAAAACTGGAGGATTATGAAAAAGCAAAGTCCGGCTATAAAAGAATATTGGAAACAGGAATTTTCAGCGATGAGATATACCACAACCTTTCAATCATTTTCCTGAAAGAAGAAAATTTTAAAGAGGCTTTGCAGTATTTAAAAAAAATTAGATATGAGAACAGCAAAAAAAGAATTGAACTTTTTTACAATATCGCTGTTGCATGGAAAGGACTGCGCAATAAAGATTCCGTCAATTTTTATTTTGAAAAAGCAGTAACAGAAAATGGAAAATGGTATGGAACTGGCAAAAGCATTCCACTTGGGTTGATAGCAAGATCAAAAGGAGACCTGGCTGCTGAGGAGAAGCTCTACAGGATAGCTTTAGCAAACTACCAGCAGGCAATCATTAATTTTGATAATAATTTTTCTGATAAGGACAGCACCAAAAACCCGGTGACATACAGCGGGATATTTTCTTATATCAACCTTTTCAATACGCTGATAGCAAAGGCAGATGTTTTTGAGAAAATTTATGGCCAGGAAAAAAGGATTGAAAACCTGGATCATGCACTATCGGCATATCAGTCAGCATTTTCCTTAGCTACATATGTTGAAAAAACATACGAAACAGATGAAGCAAGACTTTTCCTGGGCAAAATAAAGTATCTGGTTCATAGCAGGCCGATAGATGTAAGCCTGCTTCTTTATGATCTTACAAAGGATAATAAATTTCTTGAAGCTGCCTGGAATTTTGATCAGCGAAATAAAGCATCTGTTCTTGCATTGAACCTTCAGGTAAATGAATGGAAAGATAAATTGACCAATAGTAATGAACTGTTGCAAAAAGAAACTTCTCTGAAGCAACAGATCAATCGCCTGCTTATAAAAGCACAGCAATCAACAGACAGCGTTGTATTAATGAACCTCAACAGCAATATCCGTGACCAGGAAATAGAATTAAGTAAAGTGCAACAGGAAATAAATGAGCTACCTGAATGGAAAATGCTACAAACCAGAACAGAAATACCAGATTTGAAAGAATTGCAAAAAGAACTGGATAATTCAACAGCTATTATTTCATATCATTTTTCCGATACAAGGCTACTTATTTTCTGTGTAACTGCAGGGAATGTATTTTTCAGATATCCCGTTATAGACAAACAGTTATTCAACACTATTAGTTCTTTCAGACAGGCCCTTCAAAATTCAAAGCCTGGTGAAAGCTATTCAGGCAATAAGCCGGCAAAAGAATTATTCAATCAATTAGTAGCACCTGTAATCAGCCAGTTTACCAATATTCAAAGCCTTGTCATTATTCCGGATGATGAACTCCATTATTTACCCTTCGAAGCATTGCAGGATGAAGAGAATAAATACATGTTGCAACATTTCTCTATTCAGTACCTGTACTCGGCTTCACTTTTTAGAAAAGATGAGAGCCATTCCTCTTATAACTCTTTACTTGGATTTGCTCCTTTTGTTTCTTCAGGATATAAAGACAGCAACATAGTATTAAACAGGCTCCCCTATTCAGGTGGCGAAATAAAACAGGAAAAAGGAAAAGCATTTACAGACTTGTCGGCTACAAAACAAAACTTCCTTATCAATTCCAATCAATACCCTGTTCTGCATCTTGCTACACATGCTTCCGTTGACAACGCTAACCCCGACAGATCTTATATAGCTTTTTATCCTTCTGCAAATGATTACCTGCTTTACGCACCTGAAATTTATAACCTCGACCTGGATTCAACCCAATTAGTAATTCTTAGTGCCTGCGAAACCGGTACAGGTCAATTGGTCAGAGGCGAAGGGCTAATGAGTTTATCCCGTGCCTTTGCTTATGCAGGTTGTCCTAATATCATTACATCTTTATGGAAAGCCGAAGACAGAACAACATCATTTATCACTAAAAAATTATATGATTATTTAAAAGAAGGCTATAGCAAATCAATTGCTCTTCAAAAAGCAAAAGTTGACTTATTAATTAGTCCAGAAATTTCTCCGGCATTGAAAACTCCTAATTACTGGGCACATCTCATCTTTATTGGTGACTACGAACCAGGCCGCAGGTCGTTTTATCCAACCTGGTTTATTATGACAGTCTGCCTTGTTATTGCTGGTATTATACTTTGGGTGCAGCAAAGAAATAAAAGAACAGTTACCGGAAATGCTGCCTAATTCTTTTTCTTCTTTATCTGGAATGAACGAGAAATATTAAACCCGAACTGAATATCACCCTTCCCCCATTTGTTGGTAGTTTCAAGCAAGAATACTTTTTCATTCATACCAACTGCATTGGTAAAATGAAGTTGAAAAACATGGCCGCCAGTTTCAATATCAAAACCTATTGACAAAGGGTTTTGTGTGCCATCGTTTGGATTCGGATTCAACCTGTAATAATAGTCTACATTCAATGAGATGCGGTTACTTAACTTTAATCTTGTACCCACACCAATTGCCAGCATATCATTGGGATCTTCAACAGTTGGTACCAGATTACGATGAACGATAGTAGGCATAAACTGTAATGTAAAGCTTTCGCTTATCTTGCTTCCAATGATGACCTGTCCGTAATAACCCAAACGGGATGAGAAATAGTTTTTTTGAGTTGTGTCCGTATTTTTTAATGTAGTAAGACTGGCACCACCTGTTACCAATAAAGAGAACGGCAATGATTTCGGCCCTTTAGACTGATGTATCAACCTGTATTTGGCAAAAGCATCTATTTCTTTCTTGTTTGTACTTCTGCCTAATCCAGCCATCAGGTTTTTAGATAATCCAAAATCAAAACCCAAACGCATAGTAGCATTATCCAATCCAAAGAATTCATAAACACCTTTATTAATATTGCCAAACCGGTGTAATATCCGAAGGTCCATCACTCCCGGACGTATGAGTTCCATACTATGACTCATAATCACACGGCTTGATTTAAAAGAATAGTTCACAAATTCTTTCTTCGGCTTATCATCTGCACCAACAAGGCTTAGCAGATCCTCATCCTGTGCTAGTAAACTTGATATTGCCATTGTAAACACTGTACAAAGGAAAAAATATTTTAATCGGCTCATCATTATTGTTTTTTAGAAAGGTTATGGCGAATATTATTTTAGCGGATCAAGAGTACAATCCACTTCGATGCTTACAATCTTTGCAATATTGTCTTTAACAATCTTGGGTATCTCAATTTTATAATCAGCCAGGGCTACTCCAAATGTTGCATCTGTAAGCAACTTCCCTCCTTTCACTTGTATTGTACCTTCAGTTTCCACATCGTTTGTTTCACCATGTATGGTTAACTTTCCTTTTACTTTAGCCTTATAGGTACCATCTTTAGTGTAATTAATATCGCTGTTGTTTGTAACAACTCCTTTAAACTCCGCCTTTGGATATTTATGGCTTTCCACATAATTTTCGTTGAAGTGCTCCTGCATTAAAGCCTTTTCAAACTCAAAACCTTTCATAAGTACTGCAAATTGCAGGTTGCCGGTTTTAGTATCTAGAACGGCAGTAACACTCTTATTCAATGCCTCAATATTCTCCAATGAGGCTTTTGAATTAAAATTTATCTTTCCTGTTTTGGTATAATATTTATCCTGTGCACACAAAACGGAAGCTGCCAACAAACTGATTCCTATAAACATTACTATCTTTTTCATAATTGTATTTTTTGATTTTTAAATATTTTATTAATCCTGGATCACACAACGATTCAGAATAACATCAGAGCCCAATAACTCATCCGCATTAAAGCCGGTACAGGCACCTTTTACTGTAACTTTTGTACCTGTTATTAATCCTTCCACTTTTTGCTGATGATCTTCATCCATACTGCATCGAACTGAAGCCATGCTGTTCTCCTCGCCCAATACCAAAGAGTAATTATTAGCTTCGTCTTTTTCAATAGCCTTTAGAGTTCCTTTAACAGCAATCACTTTATCCAAATACAAGGCATTGGCTCCGTTTTCATCTTTTTCAAACTGGCTTACTAATTCGTTTGTTTGCAAATGCATATCTGCTTTTACTTTACTTAGGTCTTTTACTTTTCGGGTATATTCCGAATAAGCATACCATCCACCACCTAACAGCGATACGGTAATGACCAGGAGGATGATTTTTTTCTTTTTCATTGATTTCATTTTTAATTATTAATACTGCCTGCATCTATCCAGGCCTTTATTTTAGAAATATTACAGGCACTCATCTTATTTCCTCCTTGCGGCATGGATGAAAATCCGGGAGAATGATTAATTGCCCCATATAGTTTGCCATTAACAGCTACCGCTTTCACTCCTGTATAAGATGCTAATGAAATATTTCCAGAGGGTGCACCTCCGCTGTGACAACTAAGACATCCACTGGCTTGTAATAATGAAACAACAGTTCCTGAGTAGGTAACTCCGGCTGTGTCGCAATTACCGGTACCGGGATTAATCAACTCATCCTTATCATAATAACAACCTGTTATTATTGATACCTTACAAATCAATATGAGTACTGTTTTTTTCATCTGTTAATTATTAAGTGCCCCTGCTGCTATCCATTTTTGAATTTGTTCAATCTCGCAGGCAGACAGTTTGTTTCCATTCTTTGGCATCGGAGAAAACCCTGGAAAATGATTTACTGCGCCCCATAATCTGCCATCATTTACTTTTAGTTTAACTCCGGCATATGTACTTAGATCAATCCCTCCTTGGGGAGTACCTCCACTATGGCAACCCTGGCATTTATTGCTGATGATATTTCTGATAGCTCCGCTGTAAGTAAAATTGCTAGGGTTACATAAATCCTGGCAAACAAGATCCTGTGCACCTTGCTGGATCCATTTATATATTAGTTGCTTTTGTTGTGTCGTTAATGGTGCATTTGGTGCCGGTGGCATTCGCTTACGGATATCGGTTTCAGTAATTCTTTCATATAACTCACTGCCAATTGCGTTACCGGGTCTTATATCAGCCGTTGCCATCACATATTGGTAAGTTGTAAGTATCACGCCATTCTGTTGTGATGCCACATCATGACAACCGCTCATAGTACAGTTAGAAAGTAGAATTGGCAATACCTGTTGCTGAAAATATACTTTGGTTGTATCACATGTTGCTCCACCTCCTGTGCCGCCACCCGTACCGCCTCCTGTAGTACCACCTGTTCCCGCAACTGAGCCCACATCATGTTTGCAGGATACAATTCCGAAAACTGCAGTTATAAATATGAAAGCAATTAATTGAATTCTTCTTTGAAACATTCCAAGAGGTTTAATTGACTTATTCGTTACTGTAATATGTAAACTCAGCTTATGAAAATGTAACCGTAAGGATAAAAAAAAGTCCGCCTCAATTATTTTGAAGCGGACCAGTTTTCAAAGGCAAGCAAAAAATCTATTGGCGTAATGTTATTAATGGGAGATGGGTATCTTCCCCCCTTCTTACTATTACATTACTTATAATTGTATCTCTATAATTATTTGATCCGTCAATAATAACCTGGTAAGTGCCGGGATTTAACCCAACAATTTTAAATTCACCATCATGATCGTCTGGAATTGCGGTAGCTGTGTCTGTACCTATAACTGCTTTTACTATCGGATCCGCAGCCAACGGGAGTACTCTTCCTTCGATTCTGCCAGAATGATTATGGCTGAATATTTTGATATAAGACTTCAACCTGTAACCGTTATTATTCCCTGGACCACTATTGTCCACCTGTATGGAGCGGCCGGCATCAAAATCAATCCAGAACAAAACCTGACCGTAGCTAATCTCAAAATTCGTTGATTCAATATTCGCTTCCACTTCCCGGTCTTCGGATTTAATACGAAGTGGAAAAGTTTGACCATCTTTCATAACACTATTTTGTGTTCCAAGCAACAGCCGTATTTTTTTCAGTTTTGCATTTGGCAATGTACCGCTGGCAAAGAGTGTATCCAGACCATTTCTGAATCTGAGAATATTATAAACACCAGAATTGATTGACAGATTTATCCAGCCACCATTAGAAATTGAATCGCCTGCCAATTTTACTTCGAGACCCTGAATATCAATAAACACACTATCAAAAACAGGTGTCGCATGATCTGTTAGATAAATTTTGAAACTGTGTGGCTTATCAGCACCTATTGTATTATCTGACATATCTTTTTGACAGGAATAAATGAGCACAGAAGTGAGGAATAACAGGACTGCTAAAAGATTAACTATCTTTTTCATTCTTTATTTATTAATTTTTAGTAAAAGTCAAAAATTCATTACTGCTTGCATTATCGTCTGTAAGCCTGATCTCTGTTGCAGAGCTAGAGAGAATTTTCCAATCGTCAGTTAACTCACCCAATGGGTGATTTGCAGGTGTTTTTGGCCCCAGATAGATATTGAATTTATTGGAACTGGTGTTCACACTCCATGTACCGGTAGAAGTATTTCCGTTTTTTACAGCAGTAACACTACCACCAGAATTAAAAGTGAAAGTATAACCTGCAAAATCTGAAGTTTCATCATTACCACTGTCAATAAATAGTGTAACTCGCCAGGTACCCGATGTAGCCACTTGTGCAGTGTTTGAATCTACATTGTCTGCACGGTCACAAGAAATCCAACTTAAAGTAAGGCTAAATAGGAAAGAATAAAATAGTATCTTTTTCATAATAATAAATTTTGTATTCATATATGAGTCAACGCTGAAATCTGAAATGTAACCAACAAAAAATCCTCTTCCAGGACTGGAAGAGGATAACCATTAAACCTCCCTGCCTTGCGGCAGGCCTTTCTAAAAGAATTTTATCGCTTTTTCAGCAGTTTTACTTGACGGATCAACTTTGCTGTTATTTTATTCTGGTATAAATGGCGAGGTGTTTGTTTGATCTTATTCAACAGATCCAACGCCTTTTCATACTCCTTATTTCTTATATACTCCAGACCGAGATAAAACTCGGTTTCATCATTATAAACAGGTTTAGCCGTCATTTTGTTCGCAGCAATAACATTTCTATACATCGAAATAGCACTATCACTGTTTCTTAATTCTGAAAAAGCCATTCCCCGTACAAATATTTCCTCCGTGGTAAATTCTCTATTATTAACTACGTTAACAACTGCCGAAAAGTTTTTTTCACGGTAATTCTTAATAATTTCTGACTCTTCGTTACCGCCATCCCGGGTGGTTACTAATTCATAAGATTGAAAATTGGAAGCGTAAACCTCTTCAGGAGTAAGTGTATAAAAGTTATATACCATATAACCACCAATTAGCAAAATAACACTGGCAGCGACAGCAATGGCGTACCGGATAAATCTCTTTCGGCTGTTTATTTGTTTAACTGATGTAGGCTCTTCATTCATCATCTGCTGATGAATACCCGATACTTTTTGCTTAAGTCCATATAACCGAATGGCATCCCGGGTCACCTTTAAGCTTTTTAATGCTTCCTGCAAGGCAGGATCAATAGCCAGCTGTTGTTCCAGCTTTTCTTTTTCTGTTCTGCTTAACTCTCCATCCAGGTATTGAACCAGTATTTCAGACATTTCAGGTGTAAAATTATTCATGTAATAAGTTTTTCAAGTTTTCCATCAATGCAGGATTATCGTTGATCATTTTTTCCAATTGCTTCAGGCATTTATATTTTTTATTTCTCACCACTTGTTCATTTTCATAGTCTGTTGCTTCCAGAATTTCTTTCATTGAAAGGCTCTCATAATAAAAAAGCATCAAAATTTTTTTACAGGTTTCACCCAACTCACCAACAATTCGTATTAGCTCAGCTTTTTCTTCCCGGTTAGCCATCAGGTGGCTGGTATCAGGCGTTGTTCTGTCTTGCTCTTTTTCATACTTTTCTTCCCTGGCCAAAGCTCTTCCTCTTCTTTTCAGTTCATTTAGCCAGGCATGTCGGTTCAGGGAGTATAAAAATGTTTTAACGGTTGACTCGCCTCTGAACTTATCTTTTTGCACCAGATCAATAAAACTTACCAGTACTTCCTGGAAAATATCTTCGGCATCCTGCCTGTTGCCACTATTGTTCAGTATATACCAGCTTAAGTTATCAAAATGACTGTGGTAAATAGCTTTAATTGATTCATCTATCTTTTTCCCGTTCCGGAGATTGGCCACCAGTTCCGAATCCGGGAAGTTCCTGATTACCTCCATGCTTAATTCGTAGATTTGTAAGTTTAAAAACCTGTTTTGTAACCTAAACTAACATTTTTTTGTTACCAGCCACTGTTTTTCATGGTCTCGCCAATTGCGAGATTGCGTCGCACTCTTCATCTTCCTGATTTCATGGCATCAAAATGAAATAATATTATGACCTATTTTGAATTATTTAAGATCCCTGTTCAACTAAAAGTAAATACTTCAGCCTTATCAAAAAAGTTCTTTGAACTCAGCCGGAAGTATCATCCTGATTTTTTTGCAAATGACACTAATGAAAGACAAGCTGAAGCCCTTGAAAAATCAGCAATACTAAATAAAGCATGGAAAACTTTTCAAAATACTGATGCCACGATAAAGTATGTATTAATGGAAAAAGGCTTGCTCGAAGAAGAAGAAAAGTATGAACTGCCTCCTACCTTTCTGATGGAGGTACTGGATATAAACGAACAAATAATGGATACAGATGATTCAACCGTTTCAAAGAAACTTCAGCAAACTATTGATGACCTTCAAGCAACAATTTATGAACCCGTAACAAAAATTGTGGAGAATTATAAGGATGGTACTACTACCGAAAAAGAGTTGTTGCAGGTGAAAGAATATTATTACAAGAAAAAATATTTAGACCGTATCAGGCAACAATTAACCGGAATGGTGTAATATTGCAGCCCAATTCATAAATGCCCGGGTGGCGGAATTGGTAGACGCAGCAGACTCAAAATCTGCCGTTCGCAAGGATGTGCTGGTTCGATTCCAGTCCCGGGCACAGAACC
>CAYVSH010000060.1:0-18035 GCA_964453625.1 uncultured Chitinophaga sp. | reverse complement strand
AAAATCTTACTATTTACATCATGCCAGGAGCAGGTAAGTATCCTGAGTTATTAAGCAAGCTGGGTAAATATAAAATTAGCGGTGGTTCCTGTGTTTATGTAAAGAGGCTGACAGATGTAGATACAGCTGTTTTAAAGAAACTGATCAAGCAATCAGTTCAGGATATGAAAAAAATGCACAAGTTAAAGCAGGATAAGAAATAAAGTTTATCTCTTTTCTTGATACATGGCTGAATGTGATAATTCATATATTCTAGATTATTGCAACGCTTTCTTTACTTCTCTTTGTAAAACGGGTAGCAATTCCTTCTCGAACCAAATGTTATTTTTCAACTATTTCCTGTTGCGGGGTGATGGATGTGGCAATGGAATAAATTCAGGCATATAACTTTTAAAACTTCTTACTGTTTCTGTAAGATTTTGTTTCGCTTTATTTCCTAGATAATAGCGTTGTGAATATTGGCCGATAAGTATAGTTATCTGATCATTCTTCATATACTTTAACAGGGAAGCATGCCATTGTGGGGCACATTCTGGTCTTGGTGGCATATCACCGCCTTTTGCCTTTCCCGGATAACAAAATCCCATAGGCATTAATGACATTTTTTTCTCATTATAAAATGTTGCATCATCCACCTGCATCCGTTCTCATAATAATCTACCGCTAACATCATTCCAGGGAATACAGGAACAGCACAATTAAGATTTAGGGCTGAAGTGGCGGCAGTAATAACAGCAAGAGCAGGATTGGGTCCAAGTGGAAGACGAGCTTTACAGATATAGGAACCTTTGATCTCTTCTAATATTTTTTTCAAAGACATTTAATAAATGAACTTATTTAACTAACGCTGTTGAAATAATTAAAAATAAAAACATCTTATGTGAGAAGTAATTAGTTATTATGCTACTGATATTTTATTTGGTTGGCAAGAAAATATTTTGTATAATATTAGTATTCTGCGGTATTTCCGCACTATTTATTCACTTAAAACTAATAATATATGATGAATGTAATGAATTACCAGGATTATGATGTTATCCTGGCGGTGTTTGATGCGATTGAAAAGAAAAAGTTTGATGAAGCACAGGAGTGCCTGGATGGAAAATTCAGTTCAGAAATATTGAAAAAACCTGTAAAAAGAGATGAGTATATGGAAGTGTACCGCCGTATCAAAGAAGGTATGCCGGATGCAAAATTTGTAATACAGGACCTTACATCAAACGGTGAGACATTTAAAGCAAAGTTGAAAATAAAAGGTACACATACACATACAATACCTGCTTTGAAAAAAGGATGGAAGAGTATGAAGAAGACAGGGAAGAAGATAAATAAAATTGTTACTGAAATTGAGATAGTTCTGCGCAGTGATAAGATCATGGAAATACGAAACCTTAAACCTGGTAAGGGTGTAGCTGCGGGATTGCTTGACGGGTTGAACCTATTGCCGAAAAGCTATTCCATGAATTAAAGCTGTTGAGAATGATAAAATAAAAAAAGCAACACATTGAAGTGTTGCTTTTTTCATAAGGATTGATACTTTTACTTTACTTCAGTTATTGCAATATCCTGAACCATCCTGCTGTTCCTGTTAACAATATACTGAACTGATTTTTTTGTTTTGTTACAAAAAATCTCAAAGCGGAGGTTCTCATCACCGATCTCATCAGTGTTCAGTAAAAACTTTTTTGTAAAGTTTTCTCCTTTAATGTTCTCACGGTAAAATGAATTACCGTATTCATCACTGATAATGATCGTAAAACTGTTCTGCTCTGGGTTACCGCTGAAGTTCAATTCAAACAACGGGTTGTTCTTTATAAGCCCTGTATATTTAAGCTCTACAGGAACAACTGGTGTTTTATCATTGGCAACAGCAACTGTGGATAATCCAACTGAGAAAATAGTAAGAAATGCAATAGCGATCAGACGATTGTTACTGAAGATTTTTTTCATAATAAAAGGGTTTAAGTGTTAAAAAACTGATTTAAAAAAATTGCTGGCAATAATCGTAGATAGTAATGGCAGGCAAAAGGGCAAGTAGTTGTTAGAATCTTCCGGTTTCTTTGTTTCCGGTGCAGAAAGCATTTTGATTTGCTTTGACAATGTAAAAGTAGCAGCAGGAAATATATATTGCAAACTAACTTAGTAAATGAATATAGACTGCCAACATCACTTCAATTCGGCTAAGTGATTAATAATCAATGAACTTGTATAGCCATTAGTAATGATGCCCATCTGATTTAAAGGCCGAGTTCTAATTTTTATCACTAAAAGTTGCCTGATATTAAACGAAGAGTTCGTTTACTTTCTTAAAGAGTACTAAACATTGCAAGTTCAATTATACATTTATAAATTATTGGTAATCAATCGCTAATTAGCTTGTTGAGAAATTAGGGATAACGGTATTTGGCCGGGTACAAAAATATATTACCTTCAGCCGCTTCAGAGACGTAACTAGATGGGATAATGCCCTTTTACTCAACCTGATGGCTGAAAATTTGTTAATAGAATAATAGGGTCTGACCGGATTGGTGAAAGACTTAAAAAAAGGAGAAAAAATGGCTTTTAAAAAAGATGATGTTATCATCATCGAACCACGGGAAATGTTTGTTGGCAAAAAAGATGCTCCGGTAACACTAATGGAATTTGGTGAATACGAAAGTGAGGAGTGTGCCAAAGCAAATGAAATTGTAAAGCAATTACTGGAAGAGTATGAGGGTAAGATAAGGTTTCAGTTCCGTCATTTTCCACTTACAATGATTCATCAGCGTAGTTTGAAAGCAAGTGAATCTGCAGTGGCTGCCGGACAGGAAGGAAAGTTTTGGGAAATGCACAATGTTCTTTTTGCCAATCGTCGTAACCTGGGCACCACCAGTTTAAAATTACATAGCAAGGAAGCAGGGGTGAATAATAAAAAATTTCTGGATGACCTTGTTAATGGTGTTTACGGCTGGCAGGTGCAGGACGATATTAAAGAGGGGCATAACCGCGGTATAAAAGATATACCTGTATTTTTTGTGAATGATATTCAGGTTTCTGGTAAACCTACATTTGCCAATCTTAGTGCAGCAATAGATGCAGCATTAAAGAAAACAAAATCTAAAACATCGGCAAAAGCAAAAACTCCGGCAAAAAAATCTGCAAAGCAAAAGCAGAAAGCATAATGAACTTCTTTGTATGAAAAAACTCCGCAACTGCGGAGTTTTTTTTATTTCTTGATTTTAAATCTCAGTTAGATAATAAGTAATGCATCACCATAACTGAAGAAGCGATACTTATCTTTTATAGCTTTTTTATATGCTTCCATAGCCAGTTCATAACCTGCAAACGCACTGGTCATGATCAATAAACTGGTTTTAGGAAGATGGAAGTTGGTTACCAATGAATCCGCAATACTGAATTCATATGGTGGATGTATGAACATATTGGTCCAGCCTTCCGAAGGCTTTAATAATTTCTGAGCGGTGAAAGATGATTCCAATGCCCTCATCGTTGTAGTACCAACAGAACAGATACGATGGCCATACTCTTTTGCACGGTTAACGATCTTACAGGCGGTTTCATCAATATTATAATACTCGGCATCCATTTTATGTTTGCTAAGGTCTTCTACTTCTATCGGGCGGAATGTACCTAACCCGGTATGTAAGGTAACTTCTGCAAAACGGATACCTTTAATTTCAAGACGTTTTATCAACTCACGACTGAAATGTAAACCGGCAGTTGGGGCAGCTACAGCTCCTTCATGCTTGGCATAAACAGTTTGATACCTTTCTTTATCTTCTTCGTCCGGTTTACGTTTGATGTATTTTGGTAAAGGTGTTTCACCTAATTTTTCCAATTGTGCTCTAAAGTCTTCTTCACTGCCTTCCCAAAGAAAGCGAATAGTACGGCCACGGCTGGTAGTGTTGTCAATTACTTCTGCCACCAGATCTTCTTGGTCACCAAAGTATAATTTGTTCCCTACTCTTATCTTTCTTGCAGGATCAACGATAACATCCCAAAGACGGTTGGGCTTATTAAGTTCTCTTAAAAGAAAAACTTCGATCTTGGCGCCGGTCTTTTCTTTACGGCCATACATCCTTGCAGGAAAAACCTTGGTGTTGTTTACTACAAAACAATCCTTATCATCAAAATAATCAAGGATGTCACGAAAGTGTTTGTTTTCAATTTCACCTGTATGGCGATTAACAACCATCATACGGGCATCTTCACGGCGTTTAGCAGGAGTTTGGGCGATAAGGTTCAGGGGCAGATCAAAACGGAATTGTGAAAGCTTCATGTGTATTTGTGTTTAACGTCTTAGTCATGACACAAACCTGGCAGGTTGCCGGTGAATTCCTCATCCGGCCTTACGGCGCCGGGTTTGGTCAATGCGACTGCATTTAAAGTTTGCAAAGGTAATCTATTCAGGTTCAAATCCTCATATAATTTTTTTTCTATGTTTTAGTATAGTTTTTTATTCTTAAAACATTGAGTGTCAAAATAATTTTATGCTTTCAGATGGACTATTGCATCTTATTTTTGTTTATTACCAAAAAGCCCGGTTGCAGCGGCATCAGACTTTATGAAGCGACCCCTTATCATTTTATCACTTCTATTTGCTCTCTTTTATGCAGAAGCACAACCAACAAAAGCTAAAAAATATCCGAGCCTGCTTTGGGAGATAACCGGCAATGGAATTAAAAAACCGTCTTACCTGATCGGCACCATGCATGTAAGCAGCAAACTGGCATTTAATCTACCCGATTCTTTTTATATCGCATTACGAAATGCACAGGTGGTGGCACTTGAAACAAATCCTGAAACTTGGCAGGAGGATATGAATAAGTATGAAATCGATGGTGGTAAATCATATACTGATGCTTACCGGCTCAATGCCTATTCTTCTATGCCCAATGATTATCTCACTATCAATACCCTTAAGTTCTATAAATACTATAACAAAATAGAACGTTCCCTTTTTAGTAATCCTTCCACTATCAATAGTTTATTATACAGAACTTATGGTAATGAAACAAGTGACTTTGAAGAAGATACATATCTTGATATGTATATATTTCAATGCGGAAAAAAATGGGGGAAGAAAGTAGCAGGGGTTGAAGATTATGGACAAAGTATGCAACTGATGGCTGAAGCATATAAAGATGCTGCAAAAGATAAGAATCGTAAGGAGAGAAGCTATAGTGATATGGCTGGTGAATATTCAACTGATAAATTACAAGAGGCCTACCGTACCGGTAACCTCGACCTGTTAGATACCATTAATAAATACAACAGCGTTTCAGCAGCGTTCGATGAAAAGTTTTTGTACCAGCGAAATGAGATACAGGCTAAGTCTATAGATTCGATAATTGTATCCGGTTCAACTTTATTTGTTGGGGTTGGCGCTGCACATCTTCCGGGCGACAGGGGAGTTATTGAAATTCTTCGGCGTATGGGTTACAAGCTTAGACCTGTAAAGATGGGAGAAAGGGCAAGCAAGGAAAAAGACCTGGTAGATAAGATAAGAGTACCTGTTACATTCAAAACAGAAACAGCCAAAGATGGTTTGTTCAAAGTAGATATTCCCGGAACATTCTATAAAGTAAATGATGATGCAGGTCTCGACCAGTGGCAATATGCAGATATGGCGAACGGCAGCTATTATATGGTGACAAGGATAATGACCAACGCCTGGATGTGGAACCATTCTCCGGACGATGTATATAAAAAAGTGGACAGCCTTTTGTATGAGAATGTACCCGGAAAGATAATTTCAAAGAGTACTATCACTAGAAATGGATACAAAGGCCTGGATATTACTAATCGTACAAGACGTGGCGACCTGCAGCGATATAATATATTTATAACTCCTTTTGAGATCTTATTATTCAAGATGAGTGGGAATGGGGATTATGTGAAACTGGGCGAGGAATCTAAACAATTCTTTGGAAGCATATCTCTTAAAGAATTTAAGAATGGTATTGCAACAACTTCTGCCTTAAAAAAATACTCACCTCCTTACGGAGGTTTTGCAGTGGATATGCCGCATGAGCCGTATATCGGAAATGACGGAAGCTGGATCTATGATGCAGGTGATAAAGCAAACGGTAACTATTATCGGGTTATAAAATCAACCATACATAACTACAACTTTACAGAAGAAGATACATTTGATCTTGGCCTGATGAACGAAAGTTTTATGGCCTCTGAATTTATAGACACGCAGCTTTCACGGAATCAATTTGCCTGGAAAGGGTATCCGGCAATGGATGGAAGATACAAAGACAAAGACGGTTCAGTATTTCTTACAAGATTTATTATTCAGGGGCCTCATTATTATACATTGGTGGCGCATGGGAAGAAAGAAAATGCTGATATGGGAAATTTCCTGAACTCTTTTGAATTAAAGCCTTTTGTTTATGGAGATGCAAAATTACAGACTGATACATCTTTGTATTTTTCAGTAACAACACCCGTTTTTCCTGATGATAAAAAAATAAAACTGGATATTCCTCAATACAGTTATTATGGAATGGGGGAAGATGATGAGGAAGAATCAGAAGATGACCAACTCGAAAGCGGAGCTTACAGGAATAAAATAATTAGCAATGACAGTACCGGTGAAAAAATATTTGTTTCATTTTACCGCTCCCCAAGGTATTATTATACAAAAGACAGCACAGCGTTGGACGATGATAACAAAGCAGCATTTGGAGGGGATACAACATGGATCGTTAAGTTGAGAAGAAAATCAGAACTTCCAAATAAGATCAAAGTTTGGGAATCTATTGTAACCGATTCAGGCAGCAGCCGCACACTTTGGGCCAAAGCTTATTACAAAGATGGTATTGGCTTTTCACTGGTTACTCAATCAGATACACTTTCTCAACCCAGTTCTTTTGTAAAGAAATTCTATGAAACTTTTTCACCAGCCGATACATTGAAAGGAATGAACCCCTTTGAAAAAAAATCAAAACTTTTCTTTGATGACTTTATGAGCAGTGACAGTTTATTGCATAAAAGGGCAGTAAAACATATTGGTGATATAAAGCTGGATTCTGCTGATATGCCCAGTTTGAAAAATGCAATTGCATGGTTAAACTGGAGTGAAAAAAAATACCTGGACACCAAGCAATCCCTTATCAATAAACTGGGAGATATAAAGACAAATGAATCTGCCCTTTATCTCAAAAGTTTATATTATGCACTGGATGATACTATTCAGTTGCAATATGCCGCTCTTGAAAGTTTACTGCAACAGAAAACTTCATTTGCGTATAATATTTTCAGGGATATAATAAATAATGAGCCACCCGTATTGGATCTTTCGGTAAACAATTATGCTGACTATAGTGCTTATCGTTTATTGAGTCTGTACAAGTCGGGATATGATTTTGATGATGGAAAATTCCTTGATGAATTATCTGATTCGTTGAAACTTACGAAAACGATTTTGCCCGACCTGTTGCCCTTGCTGAACCTGGAAGATTATAAAAGTAGTATCATGAAACTACTTGGTGAAATGGTGGATAGCAACCTTGTAACTCCTGGTGAATATGAACAGTTTTACAGTAAATTTTTGCTGGAAGCAAAGCAGGAGCTAAAAAAACAGTCTATTGCAGAAAAGAAAAGATCAATTGAAAAAGCGGAGGAGGATAAGCTGGAAAAGAAAGTCTCCTCTTATTATAATGCTGCAGATGATAAAGATAAAGGCAATGCTGACTTGGGTCTTTATGCTACCTTGCTTTTGCCATTCTGGGATACAAAACCTGCAGTTCAGCCATTATTACAACAAATGCTGCAATCTGGTGACAAGCGGCTGAAGTATAATACGATGATGATCCTGATGAATAATAAAAAGCCATATCCTGACTCATTATTAAATTATTTCGCTGGCTTGGACGAGTATAGGTATGAATTATACTCCGATCTGAAAAAGAAAAAGCAACTGAATAAATTCCCGTCACTTTTTAATAATCATCTTGATCTGGCTAAAAGTGCACTACTGGATAAGGTCTCCTATAGTAAACCAGATAGCATTGTATATGTGGACAAACTGAAAACAAAATACAAGGACAAGGAAGGTTATATTTATTTTTATAAATACAAAGTAAAAAAGGATGATATTACCTGGAATATTGCAACAGTAGGGCTTGTACCGCTTGATCCAATGGCATTTGAATTTGAAGATTCAGCTACTAAGAATTTATCACATTATACATCTTACCTTTTCTCATCATACAAAAAATACAATAAATACGATTTTACAGAATTTACAAACACGAAGATCAAAAATGATGAACCGCTTCAAAAGCAACTAAAAGAGGAGATGAAAAAAATGATGTTCTCTCGTCGAAAAAGCGGTGAAAAATTTTATGGAAAGGAAAGCGAGGAGGAGTATTTTTAACTGGCAGGAATAATTCCCTTGGGTACTGCTGCAATAAGTTGCCGGGTATATTCCGTTTTCGGATCATAATAAACTGAATCTGCATCTCCGCTTTCAACTATCTGGCCTCTACTCATCACCATGATACGGTCGCTGATGTAACGAACCACTGATAGGTCATGTGAGATAAAAATAACAGTAAAACCAAATTCTTTTTTCAGGTCATTAAGCAGGTTTAGCACTTGTGCCTGAACGCTTACATCTAAAGCCGATACGGATTCATCACAAACAATGAAAGATGGGTTCAATGCTAATGCCCTTGCAATAACGATCCGTTGCCGCTGCCCGCCACTGAATTCATGGGGATAACGATTAAAATGGGATGCTTCTAAATTGACTTTTTCAAGCAATGCTTCCACCCGATCTTTTCTTTTTTTATCTGATTCTAAGATGCCATGCACTTTCATAGGCTCGATAATAGCTGAGCCTATGGTGATCCTTGGATTTAATGAAGAATAAGGATCCTGGAAAATGATCTGGATATTCTTCCTCAAAGATTTTAACTCATCAGCCTTTTTTGAAGTAAGGTCTACTCCATTGTATATGATCTTGCCACTTGTTGGTTCTATTAAACGAAGCAGGGTCCTTCCCAAGGTTGTTTTGCCACAACCGCTTTCACCAACAAGACCCATGGTTTCTCCCTTTAGTATATCGAAACTAACATTGTCAACTGCTTTTGTATAAGTAAGGGCATTTCCAAAAAGTGTTTTCTTTACCGGGAACCATACAGAAAGATTTTCTGCCAGTAAGAGAATATCTTTATCTTTTTCTACTGTTGTTTCTGTTGCTGTTTTTGTCCTTACTTGGGCAATTTTATTTTCTTCTAAAAAATCTGATACTATTGGCAGTCTTTCTCCACGGGCATGATTCACGGGTCTGCAGGCAAGTAATGCTTTTGTATAAAGATGTTGGGGTGATGTAAAAAGCTTATCTACATTATTTTGTTCAACCAGTTTCCCCTTATACATCACAACTGCATGGTCGGCTATTTCTGCCACTACACCAAGATCATGAGTAATGAAAAGGATGCCCATACCAGTTTGTTTCTGCAATTCTTTTAGTAAAAGCAGGATAGTTTTTTGTACTGTTACATCCAATGCCGTAGTTGGTTCATCGCATATCAGTAATGAAGGTTCACAGCACATGGCCACAGCTATCATTACCCGTTGTTTTTGACCGCCGCTAAGTTGATGTGGATACCGGTCAAACATATTTTCCGGAGAAGGCAGTTTTACTTTCTCGAACCATTGTATCGTTTGTTGTTTTGCAGCAGTACGGTTTATTTTTTTATGACGTTGTAAAGTCTCCATTACCTGTTCGCCACAGGTAAGCACAGGGTTTAGGGATGTCATGGGTTCCTGGAAGATCATCGCTATTTTATGGCCACGGATCTTTTGCAATTCATGCCTGTCCTTTTTCAGCAGATCAATGGATTTTTTTCCATCTTCTGAGAAATGTATTTCTCCGGAAGTATATTTTGCCGGAGGTAATGGAAGCAATTGCAATATTGACAATGCAGTGATGGATTTACCCGAACCCGATTCGCCAACAAGGGCCACTGTTTCTCCACGATTTATTGTTATGGAAACAGAATGAAGTGCATTTATTAATGCGCCTTCTGAAACAAAGTCAATAGATAGATTTTTTATTGATAAAAGCGGCAGCATTACTTTTCAACCACTTTTATATTTAATGATCGGGGTGGTGTAGGATACCAGGCTTCACATTTCATACAGGGAGCGGTAGGAGTAGTGTCAATTTTAAAATAGAACTCATCACCCTTTTTAAGATTTGAAGGGAAAGTACAGGGATTGGAAAGACCGAAAACATTCTCATAAATCTTTCCTGTATTTTCATCAGTCCAGCTGGATGCAATCATAGAAGTGTCAACATACCCTTCCACTAGTTTAATAGTATAACTGAGGCAAATTTCTGATATTTCTATCCTGCCTTTGAGCATTGTTTGTTTTTTTTGTTTATTACAATCGCCGGCTGAGATACTTAATGTGGCCAGTATGGAAAGAGCTATAAATAGCTTCATATTGTTCTGTTTAAAATTTAAGATGGCGAACAGTCATTCCATCATTCATCAGTTGATGTAATGAATCAATTCCTATTTTCAAATGGTTTTCTACATACTGAGCTGTTACATTCTTATCACTTTCTTCGGTCTTTACACCTTCTGGTATCATGGGCTGATCACTTACCAGTAGCAATGCACCTGTTGGTATCTGATTATAAAATCCAACTGTAAACAAAGTGGCAGTTTCCATATCAATGGCATAAGCTCTTACCTGTTGCAGGTATTCTTTAAAGGGTTCATCATGTTCCCACACCCTGCGGTTGGTAGTGTACACTGTGCCTGTCCAATAATCCACTTCATAATCACGGATGGTAGTGGAAACGGCTTTTTGTAATGCAAAAGCAGGCAATGCAGGGACTTCAGGTGGAAAATAATCGTTAGAAGTTCCTTCGCCACGGATAGCGGCAATAGGTAATATCAGGTCACCGATCTTGTTTCTTTTTTTCAGACCGCCGCATTTGCCAAGAAATAAAACTGCTTTTGGCTGGATGGCGGATAACAGGTCCATGATGGTGGCAGCCGTGGGGCTACCCATACCAAAGTTGATGATGCTGATATTGTTTGCAGTCGCACATTCCATGGGTTTGCCTATCCCGATCACTTCAACATTATTCCATTGCGCAAACATCTTTACATAGTTGCCGAAATTGGTAAGGAGGATGTACTCTCCAAAGTTTTCTAATTTTTCGCCGGTGTATCGGGGCAACCAGTTTTCTACTATTTCTTCTTTTGTCTTCATTCTGCAATTTAGTCATTTAGCTGCTATCGGAATATTTTGTCCGGGTATCTTATTTGTGAATTGCAGAATTGCAATCTTTATTTTTGAGCTATGATCAGCGTCAACTACCCGGAACCGGATTTTCAAATAAAAAAAGAAGCAGAAAAAGAATACATCTTTGATGGCATCCGTAAAAAATGGCTCTTACTGACCCCTGAGGAATGGGTGCGGCAAAACTTTGTGCAATACCTTATTAAGAAAATGAAATACCCGGCTTCTTTTATTGCAATGGAAAAAGAAATAAAACTGGGTGATCTGAAAAAAAGATTCGATATCCTTATTTACGACAAAGATCACAATCCCTGGATGATGGTGGAATGCAAAAGCATGGAGGTAAGATTGGATGATGCGGTATTACAACAAGTATTGAGATACAATATAAGTGTACCAGTGAGCAATATTGTGATTACAAACGGAGCTGAATGTTTTGCCTGGCAAAAAATTGATAGAAAGCTTGAGACTTTAGTTGCCTTACCACGTCATGGATAGAAATGAAAAGTATTTTCAAAAAAAACTATCCCACAAAAACACAAATCTTTAATAATCTAAATCATTAAACGACTTCTTTGTGCCTTTGTGGGAGAATATATGGTTACTTTTCAGGAAATATTCTATTTCTGAAAGATCTTGTCATCAACAGTAACATTCAGTTCTACATTACTCATGGTAATTGACATGAACTCCTGCCCCTGAACTTCCTGAGTCCTCGTCATACTGAATTTCAATCCTGCGAAATCTTTCATGTCTTTATAGAATGTTTCTACTTCTGCTGTTTGTCCGCCAAAATCCCTGGTTGTTACAGATTTAGCTAACAGATAATCCGTGCTATTAATATAGAAATAAGTGATTCGGCTATCTTCAGCGGCTGTCAGTTTGATCTTATGTGTTTTTATACCATTTACAGTTTCTTCTCCCATCAGTTCTACTTTATGTCCCCTGCTTTTATAATCCATCAGGTTGTTGGCAATACTAACCTGGGCCTTAAAATCATTTAATTCTGACCCTGTCACATCGGTTGCAGTGGTAACACCTGCAAATGGATTTATCTTCCAACCCTTACCCTCATGATAGACATTAACGATCGCCTGCCCGCTAAATTCGGCATCAACCCTCATTGATTTTCCATTCACTATTTCTGTGGTGAAAGGTATTTCAGCACCTTGCTGGCTGATGGTGCCGGTCATTTTCACTGTTTTTACTTTATTAAAAGCATCTAATCCACCAAGGGCATCGGAGTATTTTTTTATCACATCATCAACTGTTTGTGCATGAACAGATATAAAGGCAAAGCTTAATAGCGACAGTAGTAATTTTTTCATTTGAAATGTTTTTTGGTTGGCTAAGATAGTAATTTAAGTTTTCAGTGTGAGTGACGAACAAAAAACATAATTGGTTCCTTAACAAAAAAATAAAGGCGTCATTGCTGACGCCCCCGATAAGCAGCAGATCAGATTGCGACTATATTTTAAATCCAAGCGTAGCTACTATATTCCCGCCGGTTTGTTTCAGGCTTGCCCCGGCGTAGTTTGAGTTTTGAAGTCGATAAGCATAATGCATATCCTTTCCCATAGTATGAACATATGTAAGGTCAATGAATATACCTTTATTCCGGTAACCAAGGCCCCCGCTTAACTGAAAACGGCTTCCTTTTTCCCCATGGCCGAGATTCTTATACGGATTGCCAAAATATGCCAGACCCAGTCTTGCCATAATGGTAGTGAATTTTAATTCACCACCTGCTTTAAAATTGAAAGTTCCTTTATAACTATTATCAATTGCCCTGTTAAGTGATTTCAGGTAATCTCTTGTTTCCTGGCTGTCATCTCCATCGGGATCGGTGGTAAATGACGAAGCTTTGTAATTTACATATTCAATATCGGCCGTTAAAAATCCTTTTTGTTTTCGTACATCTTCTATTTCACGCAGTACATAGGATGCACTGGCCATAATTCGGTAAGGAGTGAAATGCCAGTATTTGAATTCTGCATCCTGCCCGCCGGTAAAGAGGTCGGAACTTTGTGTAAGCAGTCCTTTATAATTTTCAGTTGATGTGGTAACAGATGCATTGTATTTATCAGTGAGTGAGTAAAATGTGGGGGTATGAACGGCCAGGCCAAGCCTGATATATTCTTTCGGTTTATAAATAACCCCCAGTTTAAGGTTCACACCCACTCCATTAGTGGTTAAATTTTCATTGATGGATGCGAAGTCAAAATTGTTATTTGTATTCGTACTGGCATCGGCTTCAATAAAACTGCTTTCCCTGTCATATCTTAAAAATGGTACGCCAAGTGTTCCGCCAAAATAAAACTTGTCTTTATGATTTCCGGCAAAAGCAAGGG
Organism: uncultured Chitinophaga sp.; assembly: GCA_964453625.1. Taxonomy (GTDB): domain Bacteria; phylum Bacteroidota; class Bacteroidia; order Chitinophagales; family Chitinophagaceae; genus JJ008. Next base: position 4,404 of record CAYVSH010000060.1, on the reverse strand, counting down.
CCAGTTCTGTTATACCTCCAGAATTGGTTATTGAGTTTTCCTGTAAAAGATTACCAATTGTTGCTCTCGACTGAAACTGATAATTACCTGTTGAACCTCCGTTAATAGTATCTATCCAATAGGTATTAAAAGCAATGCTTGTTCCGAAAGGATAGTTTGAGGCTACACTGTTGGCATCCTTATCATTTCTATTGTTAATTTCTTCCAGGAATTTTTGTGAGTAAGAATTCTGAGTATTAAGCCCACGATATAATATCTTATTACTGAAACTTGCCTGCCTGTTCAGGGCAATAGCTACCGCCATTCCTGATTTTTGCCTGTTTCTGTCAGTGGTCTCTGTACCCATTACAAAACCGGTAGTGCCAAATGAAAAGCTGTTTCGTTTATCTGCTTCGGTACGGCCATAGTAAGTGGCTTTATTCTGAAATAAATTATAACCCGGTGTAAGGACAAAGTCGCCAGTCTTATAAAAACCTAATCCCGCCGGGTTTACAAAGGCAGCTGTAAGATCACCACCGAGTGATGTCATTGCACCACCAATTGCTTGTTGCCGGGCTGTACCGGATGAAGTGTACCAGGAATACCGGAGAGCATCTGCAGGTTCTTGTGCATTCGCATTAGAACAGGCAATACAAATAATTGCAAGGGGAAATATTTTTCTCATGATATAAAGAATTAAGTATGGTAGCAAATAGATTGAACTTCGTCACATAAGCTACGATCACAAATAATGATTGGTATTGGTTAAAACCTTCTTACGGGTGCACTGCTTGGAGTGCTGCCAGAAGAACTGGAATTGTTATTTCCGGAAGAACCTGAACTTGTATTGGAATTATTTTTATTGCCACCAGAATTATTTCCGTTAAAAATATTTCTCAGCATGTTACCGGAATTGCTGTTGTTATTCCTTGTTTCAGTGTAAGTGTTGTTATTTGAGGTTCTGAACTTATTATTGCTTTGCTTTGTGTTATTAGCTGCCGGAGTATACGTATTCAGGTTAAATGTTCTTGGCTTGTTGTAAGCGACGGTTTTTACATTGCCATAGCTATAATGATTATAATATGGACTGTAGTACGGATTATAATAGCTGTTCCAGTAAACTTGAGGTGTCCATGGGTCATTGCAGAAGCAGCAGCCCGTATAAACATTATAACGAAAGCGGTGGTCTGCATTATACCAATCATCCAGGTCCCTCCAGCGATAACGGTTGCTTACTTTCATCCTGAGGTAGCGGTCTTCATAATACTCATCGCTATAGCGGTATTGATCATCTCTTTTCTCAGACTGAACATATTCTTCCTGTGGACGGGCAGGAGAATAATACACATCATCCGGTGTTTGGCCGGTTTTGTATGCAGTAGTACAACTGCTGAAAACAACAACAGATAAAACCAGGAGTAGAATTGCAGATTTCATGGCAAATGGTTTAATTGAGTTAATATCGAAGTTACTACTTTTGTGCGGCCCGGGCTAACGGGGTTTAACAACACAATCGTTTGCAATACACTGCAAAGATTCAGCCATAGCATCAAAAATTGTGTTCCGGCCTGTTAAATTAAAACTAAACATGACTAAAGTATTAAACCGAGAGATTATATGAGTAAGGAAATAACATCGAGAGAAACTGATTACTCCCAATGGTACAATGACCTGGTGATAAAAGGAGAGCTGGCAGATTATTCTGCTGTAAGAGGCTGTATGGTCATTAAGCCATATGGGTTTGCACTTTGGGAAAATATGCGGGATGTATTGGATAAAATGTTTAAAGATACAGGTCATGTAAATGCATATTTTCCACTTTTCATTCCCAAAAGTTTTTTAAGTAAGGAAGCTGCTCATGTAGAGGGCTTTGCTAAAGAATGTGCAGTGGTAACTCACTACCGGTTAAAGAATGATCCGAATGGGGGAGGCGTAGTTGTAGATCCGGAGGCAAAATTGGAAGAAGAATTAATTGTAAGACCAACATCTGAAACCATTATCTGGAATACCTATAAGGACTGGATACAATCTTATCGTGACCTTCCTTTACTAATAAATCAATGGGCTAATGTGGTACGATGGGAAATGAGAACAAGATTATTTCTTCGTACCGCTGAATTTCTATGGCAGGAAGGTCACACAGCACATGCCACCCGGCAGGAAGCTATTGAAGAAACTGAAAAGATGCTGGAGGTATATGCCACTTTTGTTGAAGAATACATGGCCTTACCTGTTATCCGCGGAGTGAAAACTGCAGGAGAACGGTTTGCCGGTGCAGAAGAAACTTATTGCATTGAAGCATTGATGCAGGATGGAAAAGCTTTGCAGGCAGGCACTTCACATTTTTTAGGTCAGAATTTTGCCAAGGCTTTTGATGTAAAATTCTCCAACAAAGAAAACCAGCTGGATTATGTGTGGGCCACCAGTTGGGGTGTTAGCACAAGACTGGTAGGCGCATTGGTGATGGCTCATAGTGATGACCAGGGTTTGATATTGCCTCCAAAGATTGCACCGCTGCAGGTAGTCATCGTTCCCATTTATAAAGGGGATGAACAAAAAGCATTGATTGATGAAAAAGTAAAAGAAATTTCTGCTTTACTTAAGGCGAAAGGTATACGGGTAAAGTATGATGATAATGATAATGCTAGACCAGGCTGGAAATTTGCCGAGTATGAAATGAAAGGTGTACCGGTGCGTTTGGCAATAGGTGCCAGAGATCTTGAAAAGAATGTAGTAGAAGTAGCCCGCCGTGACACCAAGGAAAAAAGAGTAGTTCCGCTGGAAGGAGTAGCACAGTACATAGAAAGTTTATTAGCGGAGATACAAACAGCTATGTTCAACAAAGCCAAATCATACCGGGAAGAGCATATAACAGCTGCTGATAGCTGGGATGAATTTGAAAAACTGCTTGATGAAAAGGGAGGCTTTATTTCTGCTCATTGGGATGGAACTGCAGAAACAGAAGAGTCTATTAAAGAAAAAACGAAAGCTACTATCCGTTGCATTCCTTTAAACAATAAACAGGAGGAAGGCAAGTGCATTCTGACGGGAAAACCATCAAAAGAAAGAGTTTTGTTTGCAAGAGCCTATTGATTTTATTTTTTGGAAAGGGCAGATTATATTTATATTTCAATCAAACCAACACTAATTATGGAACAAGATCAAAACCAATCTTTATTCGGATTAAATGTAGATGCACAGGCAAAAGGCTTTTTAATTGAAGCTGCAAAGTGGGGAAAATTTCTTGCCATCATCGGATTTATCGTATGTGTATTAATTGTACTGGGCGGAATAGTTGTGGCAACCCAATATTCTGAGCTGGACAATGCATTCAGCACTTATGGTGAAAGTAATCCATTTGAGAAATTGGGGCCTGGAATTGCAGCTATATACATAGTACTTGCCGCCATTTATTTCTTTCCTTGTTTATACTTGTTACGTTTTTCCAGCCAGGTACAAACTGCAATGTATACAGGTAACCAGGAACGAATGACCAGTGCATTTAAGAACTTAAAGTCAATGTTTAAGTTTGTGGGTATAATGACGATCATTGTCATCGCCATTTATATTTTGGCCATTGTTGTTTTGGGAGTTGCCATGGCATAAAGCAATAAATCATTTTTTTAAGCGGATTCTCAGAAACGGGAATCCTTTTTTTTGGAATAATCCTTTGTGTCTTCGTGGGAGATCGCCTTAGCGGTTAAAATCTTTCCTGTTAAATCTATTTAGTAGAAAGGTAATTATAATCTTTCAGCAGTACATCCAGAAAGTCAAATGGCGACATATTGGTTTCTATCTTTAAGTGCTTTTTAATTTTGGCACTGGCAGCCTCAGCCATTGCATAATCACCTTTTTTTGTGGCAGTTTCCAAAATGCTTTTAATAGCATTAATGTCCTTATCGCTTAACTGCATGATCTGCGGGAAAGATGGTTTATAGCTATCGGCTACTTCCATAAATACTGTCTCCTCAATATTTCCTTTTGTGTTTATACGGATAAGTATTGTTTTAGCAAGTATATCTCCGATTCTTTGTGCTTTTTTGGTTGATACAACTAAAACAATATCGGTGATCAAAAAACCCAGTGCTGAAAGTATGATGAAAGTTGATTCTGCATCCTGGAAGAAATTAGGATTACTGATCATAATAAAAATAAGTATGGCTATCCAGAGATCAGATACCCGCAGCAGCCAGCGGATCAGGAACTGGCTGATGCCCGGTCTGCCGCCAATTTCATTTACTACCCTAATACCCATGATCTTTTTACCCAGGCTTTGGCCATTCATGGTAATTTCCATTAACGGATGATAGATCATCAGGGGCAGGATCAATAGTAAAAAAACAGCCTGCAGGTTGTATTGTGTATCCATATCCCATCCGCTATTTTCTTGTATAGATTGAAAAATGGCTACAGCAATCCGCAGAT